>JAFVBU010000246.1 GCA_017479805.1 Ruminococcus sp. | reverse complement strand
ATATATGAGCCGGGTTCGGTATTCAAGGTAATTACCAGTGCTTCTGCAATTGAGGAAGATCTCATAAATCTGGCAACTGACTCGTTCTACTGTTCGGGTTCAGTCAAGCTGGACGGTGCATTTGATGTTATCCGCTGTGACAACACCTCAGGTCATGGTTCGCAGTCATTCCAGCAGGCGCTTACAAATTCATGTAACCCTGCATTCATGGAGATCGGCGCTCGTCTCGGAGTGAAGAAATTCTGCTATTACTTTGATGCGTTCGGACTCAGCGAAAAGACAGGCATTGATCTGCCTGCGGAGAGCGTGGGACTTGGATTCGATCCCGATGAAATGACCAACGTTGACCTTGCGGTCAGCGCTTTCGGACAGGGCGAAACCATCACACCTATGGAAATGATAACTTCCTACTGTGCCGCAATAAACGGCGGCTATCTGCTGAAACCGTATGTGGTAGACAAGATAGTTGACGAGGACGGAAATGTTGTTCTCAAAAATGAGCGCACTGTCCGCAGACAGGTAGTCTCCGAGGAGACTTCCGCAAAGATGAGAAACGCACTCTATCACGTTGTTGCAGACAACAACGGCGGTAATGTTTCAATAAAGGGATATTCCATCGGCGGTAAGTCGGGTACATCCCAGCGACTCAGCGTTACTTCAACAGGTCAGGTGATACAAGGGCAGGAAGATGCGAGCGCACAGGAATACGGCGCTTCATACGTCTGCTTCACACCTGCTGACGATCCTGAGATAATCCTCCTTGTACTGGCTGATATGCCTAACAAGGACATCGGCTACTACGGTTCGGTAGTTGCAGTTCCGACAGCAAGAGATATTCTTACCGATGTTCTGCCTTATCTTGGATACAGTCCGCAGTATACCGACGAAGAACTTGATAATCTTGATGTAAAGATACCGCTTCTGGAAGGCCCTATCGACGATGCTAAGGCAACTCTGAAAGATCTTGGAGTTGAATGCAAGGTCATCGGCAGCGGAATCGAAGTTGTGGCACAGTCACCTGTTACAGGTTCAGCTATCGCAAAGGGCGGTACAGTTTACCTTTACACTGAAAAGGGTCACACTGTTGAATATGAGGAAGTTCCCGATCTTGTGGGAGTTTCACCGTCATTCGCCAGTGAACAGCTTGCATACTGTGATCTTAATTTCGTGGCAAAGGGTGCATCCATAACAAGAGAAAATGCCGTAGTCAGCAGTCAGTCCATAGCTCCGTACACCAAAGTGCCAAAGGGTACAGTGATCGAGCTTGAACTCATGGTCTACTCATACGGCGACTAAGCCGCTGAGCGAGCGGCAGCGCAATCACGCTTCCGCACGTAAACTCGCTCACTCTGTACGAGGCGGCAAGTCTGCTTCCGCTCGACCATAATATTAATGGCAAAACAACATATTTTAAATCCGTCGGCGAAGCCGACACAATAATTCCGAATTCCGCATTCCGAATTCCGAATTAAAATTGTCAATGATACAAAAGTTAAGCTGAGCTAATGGCTCAAACAACATAATTTAAATCCGTCGGCGAAGCCGACACAATAATTCCGAATTCCGCATTACGAATTCCGAATTAAAACAACTGGAGGGGTCTTTATGAAGTTATATGATCTGCTGGAGGACAATGCAGAGACAGAACTTGAAAATATCGAAATAACCTCGATCACCGATGATACACGAAAGGTCGTGGAGGGAAGCCTTTTCTTCTGCGTTAAGGGAGGCAGCTTCGACGGTCACTCCGCCGCAAAGGAAATGCTTGAAAAGGGCGCTGCGGCTGTGGTCTGCGAGCACGATCTGGGGCTTGGAAAAAAGCAGATACTTACGAAAAATTCACGCAGGCTATACGGTCTTGCCTGCTCTGCATGGTTCGGACATCCCGAGAGAAAGCTGCGTATGATAGGCGTTACAGGCACTAACGGCAAGACCACCATCACCAACGTGATAAAGTACATCCTCATGAAGAACGGTCACAAAACGGGACTTGTGGGAACGATACAGAACGAGATAGGCGATGAGGTGATACATACCGAAAATACCACACCTATGGCTTACGACCTTATGGCGCTGTTCGACAGGATGGTAAGAGAAGGCTGTGAGTTCGTGGTGATGGAGGTATCATCCTTCGGACTGGTGCAGAACCGAATCGGCGCTTCATGGTTCGAGACTGCGGTATTTACCAATCTCACGCAGGATCACCTTGATTACCACAAGGACATGGAGGACTACTATCAGGCTAAGAAAATGCTGTTCGATATCTGTGACTGTGCCCTCGTCAACTTCGACGACGGCTACGGACAGAGACTTTTCAGCGAGATCACCTGCGAAAAGCAGAGCTTCAGCGTTAAGGGCAATGCGGACTATACCGCTGACGGCATAAAGATAAAGTCAACAGGCTCCAGCTTCTGGTTCTGCAAGGACGGCAAGTCCCATCTGGTAAAGTGCAGGATGCCGGGCGCTTTCAATGTTTCAAATCTTACTGCGGCTATGGCTGTTTGTCTCAGGGCAGGTATCCCTGTGGACAGCATGATATCCGCTGTTGAGGAGTATAACGGCGTCAAGGGACGCTGTGAGGTTATACCCACGGGCAGGGACTTCACTGTTATCTGCGACTACGCCCACACTCCCGACGCACTGGAAAACATCCTCAGAAGCGTTAAGGAGTATACCGAGAACCGACTGATATGCCTTTTCGGCTGCGGCGGAAACCGTGATGCAGCAAAGCGTCCGAAGATGGCGGCGGCTGCGGCAAAGTTCGCCGATAAGCTGGTAGTCACCTCGGACAACCCCCGAAATGAAGACCCTGAGCAGATAATCAGGGAGATACTGACGGGGCTTGACGGCACTGATACACCGTATGATGTGGTAGTTGACAGGCGTGAGGCTATATATCATGCCTTGAAAATTGCTGAGAAAGGTGATATAATAGTTCTTGCAGGCAAGGGACACGAGGACTATCAGATACTTGCAGGAATGGAGCACATCCATTTCGACGAGCGTGAGATAGTTGCCGAGGGGCTGAAACTGCTGGATTAAATAATTGAAAATTGATAATTGAGAATTGAGAATGAATGTGTTCGCTTACGCTCACGAATTTAAAAATGGATAATTCATTATAATTTTTTGATCCGTCCCCAAAGTGGGACACCATAATTCTCCATTCTCAATTAATTATGCATTATGCATTATGAATTATGAATTGATAAAACTGGAGTTGTTGGAATAAAATGTCTTTTTGGATAATAAATTTGCTTATAGCACTTCTTTCATTCGTTATCGCAGGAGTTTCGGGCATATTCCTTGTGCCGTTCCTCCACAGGATAAAGTTCGGTCAGCCTATCAAGACTGAGGACGGTCCCAAGTGGCACGCCAAAAAACAGGGAACTCCCACAATGGGCGGCTTCATGTTCATCATATCCACCATTATCACAGCCATTGCAGGCTACTGGATATACCGCATGAAAACGGGGCTGGACACCACAGATAAGACCAGCTTCCACCCGTTCTACCGTTTGCTTGCGGTGATAGTTTTCTCGGCACTTTTCGGTCTCATAGGCTTCATCGACGACTACACAAAGGTTGCAAGGAAGAACAACGACGGTCTTACACCGTGGCAGAAAATAGCCTTACAGCTCGTCTGCGGCGCCGGCTTCCTCTTTGCGATACATAAGTTCGGCGATACCTCCACAAAGCTCGACCTCGGCTTCTGGGTAAGCCCCTCACTGGGAATATTCTACTACATCCTTATGATGGCGGTAATAATCTACCTGACCAATGCGGTGAACCTTACCGACGGCGTTGACGGTCTCTGCGGCTCGGTCACATTCTGCGTAATGCTCATATTCACCGTTTGCTGTTCGATACTGAAACAGAATGAGCTTTCATGCTTTACTATGGCTCTTGCAGGCGGCTGTCTGGGCTTCCTTATCTGGAATCTCAACCCTGCCAAGTGCTTCATGGGCGACACAGGCTCAATGTTCCTCGGTGCGGCAGTAACAGGTGTGGGACTCATCCTCCACAAGCACCTTTTGCTTCTCCTCGTTGCACTGGTCTACATCTGCGAGGCGCTGTCCGTTATGATACAGGTGACCTACTTCAAGATAACCAAGCGCAAGTACGGCGAGGGCAGACGTATCTTCAAAATGACACCTATCCACCATCACTTCGAGATGAGCGGATTCAGCGAATACAAGATAGTGATAACTTTTTCCATAACAAGCATTATTTTCGGTATTCTGGGAATAATTACATTACTGACACTCTGAGCAGGTGTCAGATATCAGGTATCAGGTATCAGGAGCTTTCCCCATATCTGATGTCTGATACCTGATACCTACATATAATGTCCTGACTTTTAAGGAGGAGAAGATGGCTTCAAAAACCACCGCAAGAAAAAGAAAACGTCAGAGATTCTCACTGTGGAAGGCTTTCGTCGGCGACGGCAGTCACGGTGATATCAGCCTTTCGTTTTTTGCATATGTTATGATACTCCTCGTTGTCGGTATCGTTATGATGTCCTCCGCAAGCTATGCGTGGGCTTACAGCGAACACGGCGGCGACGGACTTTTCTACGCAAAGTCTCAGGCTAAAAATGCTGTTATCGGCTTTGCGGCTATGATATTTTTCATGAAAATGGACTACCACAACTTCAAGAGCGTTCGGCTTCCGCTGCTGAAAAGGTTCAATATAGCAGGTCTGCTCTATGTGGTGGGTATAATACTTCTCGTGCTCGTTCTTGCCATCGGTAACGATGAGGGCGGTTCGATGGGCGCTAAACGCTGGCTCACTCTCGGACCTGTCAACTTCCAGCCCTCGGAGGTGGCAAAGCTGGCTATCATCATCTTCTTCGCCTACAGCATGGAGCGTGACGGCAAGAGGATGAACAGCTTTAAAATAGGTATCGTCAAGTATGCGGTGCTCATGGCGGTGTACGTGGGACTTCTCTACAAGGAGCCTCATATGTCTGGACTTATCCTCGTCGGCAGTATCTCCGTTGTTATGATACTCTGCGGCGGTGCGAATATAAGGCAGTTCCTGCTTCTCGGCGCAGGCTCGGTGGTATCGGCTGTTGCGGTTATCGCTTATCAGTCCAAGATACCGGGAAGCTACATTGCTACACGTATCAAGTCGTGGAAAGACCCCTTTGCGGATATCCTCGACGAAACATGGCAGACCGCAAACTCCATCATCGCCATCGGTTCGGGCGGTATGTTCGGTCTGGGACTGGGCAACTCCCGTCAGAAGTACCTCTATCTCCCCGAGACAAAGAACGACTTCGTTTTCCCCATAGTCTGCGAGGAACTGGGCTTCGTGGGAGCGATCGCCATTATAATAGTATTCTTCCTTCTCGTTGTGGAAGGCTTCTCCATAGCAGTTCGCTGCAAGGACAGATTCGGTATGCTCATAGCTGTTGGTATCACCACACAGATAGGCATACAGACCGTTCTCAACCTCGCCGTTGTAAGCAATCTCATACCGAATACCGGTATCAGCCTGCCGTTTTTCAGTTACGGAGGCACGGCGCTTATAATGCAGCTTGCGGAAATGGGAATAATGCTGAATATATCACAGCAAAGGTATTATCCCGCCGTAAGGGAGACAGCCCCGAAGAAAAAGATCGCATCTGCGAAAAAAGGAGTTAAGGCATGAAGGTTCTAATAGCGTGTGGAGGCACGGGAGGACATATCAATCCCGGTCTCGCCATCGCAGACATCATCAAAAGCAAATATCCCGATACGGAGTTCCTCTTTGCGGGCACTCCGAAGGGAATGGAAGCAAAGCTTGTCCCTAAGGCGGGTTATAAGCTTGAGACCATCAAGGTTGCGGGCTTCCAGAGAAAAATTTCACTCGAAAACATCGGCAGAAACGCAAAGGCCGTTGCTTATCTCATAACCTCGGGAAAGAGAGCAAAGCAGATAATCAACGGATTCAAGCCCGATATTGCCATAGGAACCGGCGGCTATGCGGCAGGTCCGGTAATACGTATGGCGGCTAAAATGGGAATACCCACAGCCATCCACGAACAGAACGCTTATCCCGGCGTGACAAACAAGCTTCTTGCAAAGGAAGTGGATTATGTTATGCTGACAGTCGAGGAAGCGCTGAAGTTCATGGACAAGAGCAAATTTGAATACAGCGTTACGGGACTTCCCGTAAGAAGCAATATCAACACCATGTCAAAGGCTGAGGCACGAAAGAAACTGGGATTCGACGACAAGTTCACGGTACTCTCTTTCGGCGGAAGTCTCGGTGCGGGATGCATCAACGAGAGCATGGAATTCGTGATAAAGGACAATTTTAAAAACGGCAGGAAGATAAACCATATCCACGGCTACGGCGGCATGGGAAAGGACACTTTCCCGCAGGCAATGAAAGCCGCAGGCGTACCGCTGAAAAGCGACCGTCTGCGTATAACCGAGTACATAAACGATATGGACGTATGTCTTGCCGCTGCCGATCTGGTAATATGCCGAAGCGGCGCATCGACACTTGCTGAGCTTGAAGCGGCAGGCAGAGCGTCCATACTCATCCCGTCACCCATCGTTGCTGGAAACCACCAGTACCACAACGCAATGGTTCTCGGCAAGGCAGGTGCGGCGGTAGTTATCGAGCAGAAAGACGTTACCTCGCATAAGATACTTGACGAGGTGCTGAAGCTGAGCGGTGACCCGAAAAAGGCAGAGAAAATGTCGGAAAATGCAGCAAAGCTGTTCCTCACCGATACTAATGAGAGGATACTTGCTGTTATCGATAAGCTGATAGCTAAGAAGTGAGCTGTTAGCAAAAGGGACAATATAAATGAGCAGAATTTTGAAAAACATCGCCATTGCCGCAGCAGTTTCACTGTTTGCCTGTGCGTTCACAGGCTGCGGAGAGCGGAGTGCCGAAAGAAAGATAAAGTCGGCGGCAAAAAGCTACATAAGTGAAAAATACGGCTTTAAGCCGAAGATAACCGATTTCAGCTTCCGCCATGCAGGCTGGCTGGAATCCAACAGCCGCAAGAAAGATGCAGGCTATGTGACAATGGAACATGATGGTCACAGCTTTGAGGCCTATATCAGCGCCGATTCTCCCGACGCAAGATGGGATAATTATATGGAGGCTGAGACCAACGAGCGGCTTACCGGCTATTTCAGCGAAAAGCTGAAATTTGACGATATATACGTATGGGCAACATACGGCGGCTCTTTCATCAGGTGCGGCGTTCCTGCGGATATCGTCACTTATGAGGATATCATGGAAAAGGCAGAGATGATGTGTATATATGTAAGCACCGTCGGTCTTGACCGTGAAAGCGTAAGGGCTATGGATATGTCAGAGCTTGGGGAAAAGACCGAGATATGCATAGTTGACTGGAAGTCGGCGGAGGATATGCGTAATGATGACCTTATCATGACGGTAAGCGTAAAGCCCGAGTTTGACAACAGAGTATCATCATGCTATCATTGGCAGGACGGAAAGCAGGAAACCACCGAGTTTTGATTACCGCTTTATCATGGAGAAAAAGGATGGAATACAAAAATTTAGCAGAAGTCAACGGCACTCATCTCAATGTGTACACAGAGGGAAAGGGTGACATTACCATTGTTTTCATGTCAGGCAACGGCGTTACGCTGCCTGTGCTTGAATATAAGCCGATATACAGGAGAATGTCCGACAGGTACAGGATAGCCGTCATTGAAAAGGCAGGCTACGGATTCAGCGGCTCAAAGACCACTGAGCGCACTGTTGAAAATCTTGTGGCTGAGGACAGGGAAGCGCTTGCTAAGGCAGGCATAGAACCGCCTTACGTGCTCGCCGCTCATTCCTATTCGGGGTTTGAGGCTGTATATTGGGCTAATACTTATCCCGACGAGGTAAAGGCTGTGCTCAGCATGGATATGGGTGTACCGCAGACGGCAATAGCGTAGTCAAGGGAACTTCCCGAAGAAAAGCGCAGGGAAATGGTGCTGAAACAGCAGAAAGTACTGGGAAAGCTCAAAAAAGGCAGCTTTATCTCAAAGCTGCTGAAAAATAAGCTGGAAAACGTTTCGGGACTTATGGGCGGCAATGAGCTTACCGCCGAGGAGAAAGAGCTTTACAAGGAGTATTTCTACAAGAACATTGCCCATCAGGAGTACACCGACGAGGCGCTGCTCATGACGGATAATGCCGTAAAAGCCGAAAAAACGGGACTTCTGAAATGTCCCTGCTGCTTCTTTATCAGCGATATGAAGCTGCCCGTAAAGAACGTTTCATGGAAACAGGAGGGCATTGACTACGCAGAGAAGTGCGGCGGAGAAGTCCATGTCTCCGATAAGGGGCACATGATGTACGCTTTCATCCCCGATGAAATGGCGGACACTTTCAAGAAATTCCTGAGTTCAAACCAAATATAAGGCAACTAAAGCAAATACATAAAAGTGCCGGCGTCAGCTCGGAACACTTTTACCATCTACAGCATAATATACAGAAAAATGCTGTGAGGTGGTTTTATGCAGAAATTTACTAT
>JAFVBU010000245.1 GCA_017479805.1 Ruminococcus sp. | reverse complement strand
CCCCCCCCTAAACAGTAGCAAAGCAAGCGCAGCTATGCTTTGCGGACGTGAAAATACAACAAACGGTCAAGCCGAATTTAGTGGAGGTTACTCCCATCGGCTTGACCGTTCTTTCTTACGGAGCGTCCGTAAGACGTGGCTTTGCCCGTCTTACTGCTTTTTTAGGAGGGCTCTGCCCTCCTCGTTCACCTCCCGCAAGGGAGATAACATCTCCCAACGGGAGCCCGTCCCCTCTGTCAGCTACGCTGACATCTCCCCACACTGTGGGGAGTCACCCTTGACCCCGGTCTATTGCGGCTTCGCCGCTTTTTTTATCTTTTTTTTCTATCCCGTGCAGCTTCCCCTTGATGGAACGTATAGCCCCTTTTTCAAGTCGTGATACCTGAGCCTGCGAAATGCCTATCTCCTCCGCCACTTCTGTCTGCGTTCTGCCCTTGAAAAACCTGAGATAAAGGATATTCCGCTCACGGTCGCCGAGGGCATTGATGGAATCACGAATGGTTATCTCGTCCATTCGGCTCTCAATACCGTTGCTGTCACTGATCTGATCCATGATGTAGAGAGTGTCGTCGGAATCGGTGTAAACAGGCTCATAAAGCGAAACGGGGTCGCTTATGCTTTCAAGGGCAATGACCACCTCGGAACGCTTTTCGCCTATTTCTTCGGCTATCTCAGCAATATTCGGCTCACGCTGGAGCTTTACCGTAAGGCTTTCCTTAGCCTGTATCGCCTTGTAAGCAAGGTCACGGAGCGAACGGCTGACCTTGACATGGCTGTAGTCACGGAGATGGCGGCGCAGTTCACCGCTTATCATCGGCACGCAGTAGGTGGAAAATCTCACCTCTTTGGTCAGGTCGAAGTTGTTGATAGCCTTTATCAGCCCGATAACGCCTATCTGGAACAGGTCGTCGATATCCTCGCCACGGCCTGTGAAGCGCTGGATAACGCTGAGAACAAGGCGAAGATTGCCCTTTATGAGCCTGTCACGGGCGGACTTGCTGCCTGTCGCCTTTATTTCACGGAGCAGAGCCATTTTCTCCTCTTCTTTGAGCACTGTCAGCTCCGAAGTATTTATCCCTGCGATCTCCACTTTATTGAAACCCATACCATACCTCCTGTCTGTTATGGGGGTAGTATTGACGGATTATTGTGGATGTAAACAAGGGAAATTTTTTACTTTTCGGGCGGATGATATCCGCCCCTACATGGGTTCAGGTTAATTTCAGCGTACTCCGTGGAACGCCGAGGGCGGCGTTCCCTACAAAAAAATTTACGTAGAATAGCCGAATTGTAGGGGCGCATTCCGTGCGCCCGTGCTGTTTCTTACATAAAAACGGACTTTTTTGACAGGCTGAGGCAGATATAAATATCCGCCTTCAGTTTATCGAAAAAGTACATTTTGCGAATAAACCAACACGGGCGCCGAAACGGCGCCCCTACATTTTCTTAATATATCGTTATCATCTGTAGGGGCGGCGTTCCGCCGACCGCATATATACAATCTAAAAATGATGTTTTTTGCCACGCTGATGGGCAGATAAAAAATATCCGCCCCATAATTGTTTACTGTTGTAACGAAAAGTAATAACAAATTTGCAAATCAAAAGAATACAAGTAAAATACAACATTGCTAATTTTTTATCCACTTATACGTACAAACTTCCTCATTTTATCCACCAAATATTTCTTTTGTGAGTTGTATCTTATTAACATATTGTTTATAATTAAGATATAACAAAGGGGTAATAAAACTCCTGAGTTAGCCGAAAGGCACAGTGCATATGAAAAAACGGAGCTGAGTCCCTCCCCCCTCTCTGCTCAGCTCCACTACTGCATTGATTTAGCAAAACCGACAGGCGGGCGGAAATATTCCGTAAATGTTATCCCTCCCATGAACATCGGACAATGTTTCCGCAGCCTCTTTGAATAAATACGTTACAGGCATTTATTTCAGATAACCCTCTCAGTCCGACGAAGATATCTGCACACTATTTTTCGCCGTAGTGGGTTAAATAAATTTTCTGTTATGGTGGATAGCCCATGATGGGAATGTAATAATTCTACTGCTATCCTGTTCATTGTAAGGGAACAAATCAGATGAAGCCGTACTCGGGTGAGTGCGGTTTTTTCTTTTACTGACGACAAAAGTTTTGGCGTTTGCTATAGTATAACCACAGTCCGATCGGGCATACTATTATTTGCAATAAGCAAATTTATGAAATATTCCCACAGCCCCTTGACATTTCAGAAGTTTTGTAATAAAATAAGAATGCACGTATTTTTTGAAAAAACGATCGGGAGAGTGTATCAAATGAGTAAAGGAAAAGGCTATTTCGGCAAATTGAAGAAGTCCACCAAAATAACTGTTATATCCTGCGGTCTGTTCGTGGGCATCACTATGGTCATACTTCTGTTTTTCGTCATGAACCCCATTACTCCGTCTGAAAAGGTCATTGCAGGCTTCGGACGTGAGAATATTTCAAGACGCAGCAGCCAGACCACCGAGATCACCACAACTGCGGTAACAACTACAGCTATGGAGGATGTCATCGTTTCAAAGGCTACCACCACAACTACTGCCGTTTCCACCACTCACACCGATTTCACCATAACCGTTACCTCAGGCTCGGGCTTCTACGTTGACAACGTTATCCCGACAGGCATTTCACCCTATGAAGCAGGCTCTGTTCCGACGACTGAGACAGCTACCGACTACTATGACGACGGCTCAGGCTACGATGACGGCTCGGGTTATGGCTACGGCTACGATGACAACAGCGGCTATGATTACGGCTATGACAACAGCTACGATTACGGTTACGATTATGGCTACGACTACGGCTATTACGGATATTGATAAAAACAGCGGCTCGATGTGAGCCGCTTTTCTTTTGCCTAAAACAAATGCGTACCCACGAAAGGTACGCATTATTATTAGTAAACTGCTTTTTTTATCATTGTCAGTTCGTCGAGGGATACACAGCACTTTATCCTGTTGTGCTTCATCAGGGAAATAAGCTCGTCTATCTCTGCCCAGTATACCTCGGAGACCTCGGATTTTTGCAGGGTAAGCTCGTTTCGGTGAATGTCGCCTCTGTAGATGTACACCGCTGTCAGCTCCGCATCGTTTATGTCGCCGTTTTCGTAAACGCTGTGGCGGATTCCGATGAATTCCAGCTTGTTGGACGGTATCTCAATGCCAAGCTCCTCATGGACCTCTCTCAGAGCGGTGTGTCTGAACTCTCCGCCCTGTGTCACATGACCTGCGGCGGAAACGTCGTAGCAGTCGGGGCATATCTCCTTAGCGTGTGCACGTTTCTGCAAAAGCACGCTCACGCCCATATCCCTGCGCCTTATGAACCAGATATGCACAGTAGGGTGTACGATACCTCTGCGGTGCACATAGGAGCGTGGGAGACTTTTTGAGATTATCCTGTCATTCTCGTCAACAAGATTAACGAATTCGTCAACAATGGTCTGTATCTTAATATTCTCGTTGGCTTCTGCGGCTTTTTTGAAGCATTCCAGCGCTTTATCGGCAGGAGTATCGGTCATATCCTCGCATGAGAGGTATATCCTGAACATAGTGCTGTCAATGCCCTCAAGGTATTTGCTGAGGGAAGCCCCATCGGTTATGCTCTCAGAGCCTATCCTTTTGGAAATGGTGCTGTAGACCTCGTCAGTGTCCGCAAGCCTGTTAAGAAAAATATCAGTGGTATCCATATCTGTTCCTATCTGCACACCCGTGCGTCGATAAATCTATTTCAGCGATATCAATTATATACCTACGGCACTGAAATGTCAATACCTTTTTGATTAATTTCAAATTCTAACGAAATATCGGGGATGGTGGGCATAAGATTTGCTGAAAATATTTGGTGCTGTGTTGGGGATATCGGTCAAAATGTAGGATTCTGCGTACAGTTTGTAAACTTTCATCTGCGGCTATTTACTTTCTTTTTAAAAAGTATTAAAGTTATACTTAGATGAATCAGGGAAGTTATTTCGGCGGTCAAGCCGAGGGTGGTGCTTGCGAAACAGCCGTGTGACGCAGCTTCGCTCGTCACACTACCTTGTCAGGGGGGGGCGCGGCCCCCCTCGTTCACCCCCTGCCAGAGAGGTCTACGCTTCCTAACAGGAACGACGACCCTCTGTCAGCTACGCTGACACCTCCCTACACTGTAGGGAGTCACCCTTGACTCTGGTATAGTGCGGCTACGCCGCTTTTATAAATATTTTATTATTAATAAGGAGAAAAAAACATGAAGAAACTCAAAAACAGAGCCCTCTCCGCTTTTGCTGCGGCTGTTATTGCTGTTTCTGCGGCAGCACCTGCGGAATTCACCAACTTGACAGCCTTTGCAGGTCAGCAATTGGGTCAGACAAACTTTGATGAAGGTGTCGGTCTGCCGTGGCATATCGTCGAATCCGCTCCCGGAGAAATGGACTTTTCCATTGACGGCGGCAAGTACAATGTGACTATCGTGAACCCCGGCGGCGCTTCACGTGGCGGTGAGGACAGGTGGGACTGCCAGTTCCGCCACCGTGGACTGAAAATCGTTGCAGGTCACAAATATGAGGTGAAGTACGATATAACCGCAACCAACAGCGGAAAATATTATACCAAGATAGGCAACCTCGACGGCGATGTGGAGATATGGCACAACACCATGTCCGACAACGGTCCCGACTTCAACGGTTCGTGGGACCTGATACAGATACAGGCTGACCAGACCAACAGTGTGAGCCTGACCTTTACCGCAAGCCAGAGCATGGAAGTGGCTGAGTGGGCTTTCCATTTGGGCGGCGACGGACAGTACACCAACGGAGACTGTTTCCCTGTGGGTACTGTAATATCATTTGACAATATGTCTCTGGTCGATCTCACAGGCGATGAGAACGATTATCCCCAGCCCGAGGTATGGGAGAGAGCGGATATCCTCACAAATCAGCTTGGCTATTTCAGCGATCGTGCCAAAAGAGCGACCCTCGTCACCGAAGAGAGCAAGGCTATGGAGTTCCGGCTCAAGGACGCTTCGGGAAGTACCGTTTATACGGGCAAAAGTAGGGAGTTCGGCTTTGA
This sequence comes from Ruminococcus sp., assembly GCA_017479805.1. GTDB lineage: Bacteria > Bacillota > Clostridia > Oscillospirales > Ruminococcaceae > Ruminococcus. The sequence goes on along the minus strand of JAFVBU010000245.1, from coordinate 2,331 downwards.
TGAGGATTCGGGAGACAATGTGCAGATACTGGATTTCTCCGATTTCAGCGGCGAGGGAACTTTCTACCTCGAAGCCGAGAACGGAGCACAGAGCAGGGAGTTCAATATAGGCGGAACTTCCGAGTATTCAAGTATGCTTTACGATTCTCTGAACTATTTCTACCAGAACAGAAGCGGTATCGCCATTGAGAGCCAATATATCACCTCGGGCGACACAGCCGCTCTTGCCCGTGCCGCAGGCCATCCCTCGGATATGGCTGAGATAGAGCAGACATGGGGCTACAGCGGTTCAAGCGGAACTATCGATGTCACAGGCGGCTGGTATGATGCAGGCGACCACGGAAAATACGTGGTAAACGGCGGCTTCTCCCTCTGGATGATGCAGGATCAGTATGAGACTGCGCTGAAATACGGCTATGAGGACGCTTATGCCGACGGAACTATGTACATTCCCGAAAACTCCAACGGTCTGCCCGATCTTCTTGATGAAGCGAGATGGGAAATGGAATGGATGTTCAGCATGATAGTTGACAGCGGCGAATATGAGGGAATGGTCTACCACAAGGCGCACGACGAGAAGTGGACAGCTCTTGGAATCGCACCTGCTGACGACACCATGAAGCGTATCGTGAAACCGCCTACAACTGCGGCTACTCTGAACTTTGCCGCTTGTGCCGCACAGTCAGCGAGACTGTGGAAAGGGCTGGACGACAGCTTCTCCGAGAAATGCCTTGAAGCGGCGGAAAAGTCCTATGAAGCGGCAAAAAAGCACCCTGATATGTTCGCTCCCCTCGATGAATCCATCGGCGGCGGCGCTTACGGCGACACAGACGTTGAGGACGAATTCTACTGGGCGGCAATGGAGCTTTTCATCACAACAGGCAACGAGGACTATTACGACGATACCACCGATTCGCAGTTTTTCCTTACCGTGCCCACAAATCTGGGCGGGGGAGAGAGCGTTGATACGGTCGGCTCCTTTGACTGGGGAAATACAGCCGTTCTCGGCACTTGCAGCGCCGCTCTGAACCCCGACAGCTTCGACAAGGGCGACGTCGAGATAATCAACGAGGCTTTCACAAGTGCAGGCGACCGCTACATCGAGCTGGAGGAGTCTCAGGGCTACGGCTTGCCCTACGGTCAGAGCACACTCAGCTACAATGACAGCGATAAGGGCTATATATGGGGCTCTAACTCCTTTGCGGCGGATAATGCCATAGTCCTTGCCTACAGCTATATGCTCAGCGGCGACGAGAAATACCTCGACGGTGCGGTCGGCGGAATGGACTATCTCCTCGGCAGAAATGCTATGGACTATTCCTACGTGACAGGCTACGGCTCGCACACAACGGAGAATCCCCACCACCGTTTCTGGGCAAATCAGGTCGATGCTTCGTTCCCGAAAGCTCCCTGCGGAGTATTGGCAGGCGGACCCAACTCAGGTATGCAGGACCCGTGGGTGCAGGGCTCGGGCTGGAAAAAAGGCGAAATACCGCCTCAGAAGTGCTATCTGGACAATATTGAAGCGTGGTCGGTCAACGAGTGCACCATCAACTGGAACGCTTCTCTGGCGTGGCTCACAGGCTTCATCGCACAGGAAAACGGCGGTATCGAAATAGGCAGCACAGGCTCGGCTTCGGGCATCACCAATGACGGCGGCGGTGCGGAGAATACCACCAAGTCCGAAAAGACCAAAACTGCCAAGACTACCACCCGAAAGGCGGAGAAGAAAGCAAGTGACAGTGACAGCGAGAGCGAGGGCAGCGTCAAGACTGTAGCCATAATTGCAGGCGCAGCAGTTGTCGGCCTTATCTCACTGGAGCTGTTCGTATACAAGCTCATTAAGCTGAAAAGGCAGTAATATGGCAGTATTTTAGTGTATAAGTGTATTAGTGCTTAGTTTTTAGGCGGCAGAACGCTCGCCCCTACATAGCCCTTCATGTTTATTCAATCGTAAAGTGTAGAACGCCGAGGGCGGCGTTCCCTACAGAATTTAACAACAAATAGCATTGCAACCCTCGGGCGGATGATATCCGCCCCTACAATGGTGTCATGTTAATTTCAACGTAAGGCACGGGCAGCAGTTAGCTGCGCCGTTCCCTACAAAATAATCAAATTACCGCCTCACATTTGTAAAAGTGTGCGAAAGCAGATTACCCGAACCGCAGAGAGTAAGCGAGTTTACGAGCGAAGCGTGATATGCGCTCCGTCCGCTCGGCGGCGAGCTGACGTCAGCTTGCGCCCCTACACCACCGCCCCGAATTTAATAACAGCGAGCGAAAGCAGAGTAAAAGTCTCGCAGAGAGTAAGCGATCTTGCGAGCGAAGCGTG
>JAFVBU010000244.1 GCA_017479805.1 Ruminococcus sp. | reverse complement strand
TGTATTTATTACATGAACGCTTTATGTATCAATACAATTATTGCGAACGACAAATATCATTGACTCACCGTGGAACGGCGGGTGACTCCCTGTAGTACAGGGAGATGTCAGCGAAGCTGACAGAGGGTACGGGCAGCAGTTAGCTGCGCCGTCCCCTACAAATGGTTACATCAAATTGCATTGTGACCCACGGGCGCACACTGTGCGCCCCTACACATCGAACCCATAACATTTCGTGAATACCACGAAACCAAATAAAAACCATGTACTACATATACATCCTGCGCTGTGAGGACGGGAAGCTCTATACGGGCATAACCACCGATGTTAAGCGCAGATTTGAGGAACACACACAGCAAAAGGGCAAGGGAGCGAAATACACACGCTCACACAAGGCTGAGTCGGTGGAAGCTGTGTGGACAGCCGCAGACCGCAGTCTCGCCTCAAAGCTGGAATACCGCATAAAGGCACTTCCACGGACAAAAAAGCTGGCACTGATAGCGGATAACTCAAACTTTTCCCGATTATTCGGGGAAGAAGCCGAAAACATTTATAAACGAATCTTGTATAATGCGTAATGCGTGATTATCAGTAAGCAGTGAGTAGTAAGTAGTAAGTAGTAAGTAGTGCGGTGTCCCCTTACGGGGACGGATTAAAAAAATTGATCCGTCAGCGAAGCTGACACAATTAATTCCGAATTCCGCATTCCGAATTCCAAATTAAAAAAAGGGGGGGAGCGGCATGATGAACGACAAAGACGTTGATGAGATACTGGAAAGACTGGAGAGCTGCGGTTACGAGGCTTATACGGTGGGGGGCTGTGTCCGTGATACCGTTATGGGACGTTCAGCCCATGATACCGATATCACCACAAATGCTCTGCCCGAGCAGATAATGACGGCTTTCAGCGACTGCAAGGTAGTCCCGACGGGGCTGAAGCACGGCACTGTCACTATCCTCAAAAATAATATCCCCTATGAGATAACAACCTACAGGATAGACGGCGAATACAAGGACTCACGCAGACCCGAGAATGTGGTGTTTACCGCAAGTCTCACCGAGGACTTGGCAAGGCGTGACTTCACCATGAACGCCATCGCTATGGACAGGCACGGCAATATCGCCGACCCATTCGGGGGAAAGGCTGATATCGCAGACAAGCTCATCCGCTGTGTGGGCGACCCTGTTCAGCGCTTCACCGAGGACGCTCTCCGCATTATGAGGGCAGTCCGTTTCGCTTCACAGCTCGGCTTCCGCATTGAGGAAAAGACCGCCGAGGCTGTTCACGCAATGAAAGACAGGCTGAAAAATATCTCGATGGAGCGTATCCGTTCCGAGCTGGACAAGCTGCTCTGCGGAAAGAACTGCGTAGAGGTGCTTTTAGAGTACAGCGACGTCATTACTGCTATTATCCCCGAATTAGCGCCGTCTGTGGGCTTCGACCAACATTCGCCGTACCACAAGTACGACGTCTGGGAGCACACCGTAAGAGCTGTGAGCTATGCGCCTGCGGACAATGTGAAAATGCGTACCGCCCTGCTTTTCCACGATATCGCAAAGCCTGTATGTGCAGCATTCGACGAGGACGGCAGAGGTCACTTCAAAAAGCACGCTCCCGTTGGGGCTGAAATGACACAGGAGATAATGAAGCGCATGAAGTACGACAGCGAGACTATCGCCTATGCCGTCATGCTCATTGCACGTCACAGCAAAAAGGTGTTCGACAGGATAGCCGCAAAGAAGATGATGGCTGATATCGGCGACGAGCTGTTCTTTGAGCTGATGGAGCTGAAAAAGTGCGATAATCTGGCAAAAAATGACTTCGTGCTGGCTGAGAACGAGCTTTTCGACAGGCTCATGGACGAGGGGCGAAGCTACATCGAGAACAACGTTTGCCGTGGGCTTCGACACCTTGCGGTCAACGGCAGGGATATGACCGAGCTGGGCTTGCAGGGCAGAGAAATAGGCGAGGCGCTGAACGAGATACTGAACCTTGTCCTTGAGGAGCGGCTGAAAAATATCAGGGACGACCTTTTAAACTATGCAAAGCAGAGGTGGCAGAAATGACAGGATTTATCCATTCGACCGAGAGCTTCGGCACTGTTGACGGTCCCGGAGTGCGCTTTGTCGTATTCTTTCAGGGCTGTCCGATGAGGTGCTTGTACTGCCATAACCCCGATACATGGGAGTTTGGCAAGGGCACTGAGCGTACTGCCGAGGACTTGATGAAGGAATATGATTCATACAAGGAATTTCTCAAATCAGGCGGAATCACCGCAACAGGCGGCGAACCGCTGGCACAGCCCGTATTTCTGGCTGAGCTTTTCGCTCTTGCAAAGAGCAGGGGAGTGCACACCTGCCTTGACACGTCCGCAGGAGTTTACAACCCCAACGACCACGAAAATATCGACAAGGCGCTGAAATATACCGACCTTGTAATGCTGGATATCAAGCACATCGACAGTGCCGGGCACAAGAAGCTGACAGGCATGGGCAACGAGCACATCCTCGCTTTTGCGGAGCATATCCGTGATATGGGCATCCCCGTGTGGATACGTCACGTTGTAGTCCCCGGCATAACCGACAGCCGTGAGGAGCTGTTTGCGCTGGGAGAATACCTTGCAACGCTGAAAAATCTGAAAGCGCTGGACGTTCTCCCGTATCACGACATGGCAAAGCCGAAGTATGAGAATTTAGGACTTGACTACCCTCTCGGCGACACTCCGCCCCTTTCCAAAGAGGAAGCCATAAGAGCACGGGAGATAATTATGGAGGGTATCAGGTCGGGTCTTAATAAGTAATGCGTAATTAGTTTTCAGAAAGTAGTGAGTAGTAAATAGTAAGTAGTAAGTAGTGAGTAGTAAGTAGTGAGTAGTAAGTAGTGAGTAGTGAGTAGTAAGTAGAAATCAGTAGGGGCGCACAGTGTGCGCCCTTTTATTATACCGTAAAATCAGCCGTTAACAATAGTTTACATTGTAACAAAAAGGGCGTCCAAAGGACGCCCCTACTACTTTCTACTTTCTGAAAACTACTTACTTGTATCTGTCCTCGGTCTCGGGGAATACACGGAATAACGGGTTATTGCCCGAATCTCCGACCCAGACCTCGATCTCGCCTGCTTCGTCTGCTCTCTTGCATACGAACCAGCTTTCAAGCTCACCGCCGTTGGAAAGTCTGCGGAATTTAAGAGCTACGTTATTCTGCTCCATATTGTTGAGCGCCGAAATGAAATCGTCTGCTGCGGAATCATATCCGACCCACGGCTTGTTGTCATTTGCGTCCTTGCGTGCTACCATCTGGAGTGTATAGGTCTCTGTTTTTCCGGCATGGATGACTGTAACAGTTCTGCTCATTCCTGCGGTATTGGCAAAGGATTCGCCCAGAGGACCGCCGTCAGCTATGATTATTGAAGAATCCTGACGGATAGTCTTTGCTGTGCTGAGATCGGTCGAACGGTTTGCCTTCTTTACATACCCCATTACAGAAGGCACAAGGATAGAAGCGAGCACACCGATGATAGCGATAACAACTATCAGCTCGATGAGTGTGAAGCCCTTTTTGAATGAATGTCTCATTGGAAATCCCCTCCTTAGAAAAGTCCCTGATAAAATGATGTGTGGTTTATCCGATAAGTATAATCTCCACGATATTATTATATTCCTATATTTGTTAAAAGTCAATAGGGCATATTAAAAATATATATCGAATTTTAGAAATAAATATACCAAATTCAAACAACGATATATCGTTAAATTTTGGTAAAAGTGCTCCATCTTTTAGTATCAGATTTAATAAATTAAAAGGGCGGTCAAAAAAATGACCACCCGTTTTTTATTTGTTCATAAAGTTTGTACTGTAAGACAATTCAGATAACAATATTACTATTGGTATAACTTTTTTATTTAACAATAACCTTCTTGAAAGCCTTCTTGCCCTTGCGGACGATTGTCTCGCCCTCCAGCTTTATCTGCTCCTTGGGGTCGGCCTTTTTCTCGTCGTTGACTGTGATTCCGCCCTGCTGTACAAGACGTCTTGCTTCGGAAATAGACGGTGCAAGCTCAGCCTTTACTAAAAGTGTGAGAAGTCCCAGAGCGCCGTCTGTCAGGTCAGCAGAAGCTATCTCAACTGTAGGCATATTCTCATTAGAACCGCTTCCGCCAAAGAGAGCCTGTGCGGCAGTCTTAGCCTTTTCAGCTTCCTCCTCGCCGTGGACCAGCTTTGTAAGCTCATAAGCAAGAAGCTCCTTAGCCTTGTTGTACTCAGCGCCCTCCATAGTTTTTTCCATTTCCTCGATCTGCTCAACAGGCACGAATGTCAGCATTTTCAGGCACTTGATAACGTCCGCATCAGCAACGTTTCTCCAGTACTGGAAGAACTCGTAGGGAGTGGTCTTTTCGGGGTCGAGCCATACTGCGCCCTTTTCGGTCTTGCCCATCTTCTTGCCCTCGCTGTTGAGGAGGAGAGTGATGGTCATAGCGTAAGCGTTCTTGCCCAGCTTTCTTCTGATAAGCTCAGTGCCGCCCAGCATATTAGCCCACTGGTCGTCGCCGCCGAACTGCATATTACAGCCGTACTTCTGGAAAAGCTCAAGGAAGTCGTAGCTCTGCATTATCATGTAGTTGAATTCGAGGAATGTGAGACCTCTCTCCATTCTCTGCTTGTAGCACTCGTGGGAGAGCATACGGTTTACGCTGAAATGAGCGCCAACGTCACGGAGAAGCTCGATGTAGTTCAGCTTCATGAGCCAGTCAGCATTGTTTACGATGATAGCCTTGTCCTCAGAAAAGTCGATGAAATGGCTCATCTGCTTCTTGAAGCAGTCAACGTTGTGCTGGATGGTCTCGGCAGTCATCATCTTACGCATATCAGTCTTGCCCGATGGGTCGCCTATCATGGCAGTACCGCCGCCGATGAGGACGATAGGCTTGTTGCCTGCCATCTGGAGGCGCTTCATAAGGCAGAGCGCCATGAAGTGACCAACGTGGAGTGAGTCCGCTGTGGGGTCAAAGCCGATGTAGAACGTAGCCTTGCCTGCGTTCACAAGCTCCTCTATCTCCTTTTCGTCTGTAAGCTGTGCGAGAAGTCCTCGCCTTTTGAGTTCTTCAAATGTAGTCATTATTTATTCTCCTTTATATTATTTTTAGTATTTACGTGTAGGGGCGGATATCATCCGTCAGTAATCAAATATCGGCTTGACACCTAAGCCATGATATCAGCAAGCTGTTTTATCCAGTCAGGCGGTGAATCGCTGTAGACGGTCAGCTGTCCGTTTTTGTATTCTCCCACCTTTACAAAGCCGTTTTCGTTATCCCAGAATTCAGCCTCACTGCAATAGGGCAGAACAGCGGCAAGGTCGTCAAAGCGCTTATCATAGCGGCGCTGAACGTCCTCGGCAGGGATATCGTGACCGCCCTTGCGTACTCTGTTGCTGATACGAATGAGACTTTCCTCGCAGGAGCTTACCCCCACATAGTAAAGCCTTACATGATAGTCAAGCCCGATCGCACGGCGGATGGTTTTTAGGGTGCGTACTCCCGAAAGAGTGGTCTCCTGCGTGAAGCTGAGACCTTTTTCAAGGCAGTTATCCATAAGTTCTATGGCTTT
>JAFVBU010000243.1 GCA_017479805.1 Ruminococcus sp. | reverse complement strand
GTCTCCCCTGCTTATTTCGCAGTTCACTATCATCTGTGCCAGCCTGTTCTCCACAAGCTCCGTGACCTTTCGTCTGATGGCTCTTGCGCCGTATCTTTCCGCCTCCCTCGTCATTGCCACAGTTTCAGCCAGCCTTTCGGAATAGTCAAAGCCTATGCCCAACGCCTCCGCACGCTTTTTCAGATCATTCAGTTCAAGCCTGCTTATCTCCGCAAGATCGGCGGCTTTCAGCTTTCCGAACACAACTATCTCGTCTATGCGGTTGAGAAATTCGGGCGGAAAGCGCTGTCTGAGACTGCTCATAACTCGCATATTTTCGGTATTTTCTCCGCTTCCGAAGCCCATTGCCGTTCTGCCTGTTATAAGCTCCGCTCCAACGTTGGAGGTCATTATCATCATGCAGTTTCGGAAGCTGACCTGCCGCATTGACGAGTCCGTCAGCACTCCGTTGTCGAGGACTTGCAGAAGAATGTTTATGACCTCGCTGTCGGCTTTTTCCAGTTCGTCGAAAAGTATCAGCGAGTAGGGCTGTCTGCGGACTTTCTCACACAAGCCGTTTCCGCAGTCGTCATAGCCTGCATACCCCGGAGGAGCGCCTATGAGCTTGGATACCGAATGTTTCTCCATGAACTCCGACATATCGATGCGGATGAGACTTTTTTCACTTCCGAAGCAGTACTCAGCCAGCGCTCTTGCCAGCTCGGTCTTGCCAACTCCCGTTGCGCCTGCAAAGAGGAAAGAAGCCATAGGACGGCGGTTTCCGCTGAGTCCCGAACGTGTTCTGCACACCGCCTCCGTCACCGCCTTTATCGCCTTGCTGTGACCGATTATCCGCCGTGACAGCTTTGCTTCAAGCTCACGCATATCCGCTCCGCTTTCGCCGTTCACACAGTCCATCGGGATACCCGTTCTGCGTGAAATGACAGTCCTGATATCGCTTTCGGTGACCGAGGGCTGTTTTTCCGCACAGCCGCAGTTTTTCAGCTTCACCGCCGCACAAGCCTCGTCCAGAATGTCAAAAGCCTTGTCGGGGAGCGCACGGTCAGAGATGTAGCGAGCGGACAGCTCAACCGTCATATCGATTATCTCATCGCTTATCCCGACCTTGTGGAAGCTCTCGTAATTCCGCCTTACACCACGGAGAATATCAGCACAGCTTTTCTCCGAGGGCTCGCTTACCGTCACCGACTGGAAACGCCTTTCAAGCGCCTTGTCCTTTTCGATAGTTCTGCGGTACTCCTCAAAGGTGGTAGCGCCGATTATCTGCAATTCTCCCCTTGCAAGCTGTGGCTTCATTATATTTGCCGCATCGATAGCACCCTCCGCCGCACCTGCGCCTACTATGGAATGTATCTCGTCGATGAAAAGGATGATATTCCTTGCTTTTACTGCTTCATTAAGGCAGTTTTTCAGCCGCTCCTCAAAGTCTCCACGATATTTCGCTCCCGAGAGCAGAGAGGTCAGGTCAAGGGAGAAGATATACTTGTCTCTCAGGCTGTCAGGCACCTGCCCACGCATGAACATTTCCGCCGCTCCCTCGGCTATGGCGGTTTTGCCCACTCCCGCTTCACCGATAAGGCAGGGATTATTTTTGGTGCGCCGTGAAAGTATCTGCAAAACTCTGTCCACCTCGTCCTTTCTGCCGATAAGCGGATCGTTCTTCCGCAGTCTTGCAGGGTCGGTCATTTCATAGCCGTACTTGAAAAGATTCGGATAAAGCGACGCTCTCGGGCGGACGGAAGTCCTCGATTCATTTATATATGGTACGGATATATTAAGTTCACGGCATATCTCCCTTATGTCACCTCCTGTTTTACGCAGAAGTGTACAAGCGGTGCACGACTGGTCTTTCACTATCGCCCCGAGGATATGCTCGGGATAAGCCTGCTTCTTCCGCCCCTCAGACGCTATCTCGCAGGCACATTCGATTATTCGCTTTGCCGCACTGGTCAGAAAGCGGTGGTTCAGTATGGACGGCGTCCCTCTCCCCACAAGGTCTATCACACCGCTTCGCAGGTCGTCGTAGGTAACTCCGCTCCTTATGAGTATATCTGCCGCCGTGGTTCCGCCCTCCGAGGCAATGGCAAGAAGTATATGCTCGCTGCCCACATAGGTATGCCCAAGCTCCGAGGCAAGCTCAACTGCGCTGTCTATTATCCGCACCGAACGCTTTGTGAATTTATCTGTATTCATATCATTCTCCTTTCTCATCCGATATCCCATTTTAGCCGACCGTATTCGCTTACAGACTAAACGTCCCCGACAGGTGACAACACAAACTGACGGCTAAACAGGGGAACAATAACTATTATGCCACTTTTTTCATGCGATAACAGTCGAATGAGCAGATGAGAAAATTTTTGTAACACTTTTTCTGCCGTGGCATACTATGTACTATGAAGCAAACGAAAACGCTTCAAATACATCACGGGGATATCCCCGAAAAGGAGTTTTATTATGTGTAATTCTTGTTTTGGCGGCAACAACTGCTGGTGCATCATCCTTCTCATCATCATCCTTCTCATGTTCTCAAACAACTGCGGTAACAACGACTGCGGCTGCGGCAACAACGGCTGCGGATGCTGAGAACGCTTTGTATTAAGTTAAATAATTGATGATATGCAGTCTCTCTTTTGGTTAAATATCAAGAGAGACTGCATTTTTTGTACATATTTGCAGATTAACTTTTAAGAGGATTATATATAATTTACATACTATTTCTTGCGTTTTATTGGATATTCTTCCATTTTTTGCGGATATTTGCGAAATAACTTTACTTTTTGTTTATTATGTGTTATGATATACACAGATTAATAAGTGTAAATTGAAATTTTCATGCTTTTTTTCAAAAACGCTTTACTTTCACAGAATAATGTGCTAAAATGTAAAGTATAATATATGATTATTTCAAATTTACGCCTGACGGCAGATCGGAGAAACATTATATGATCGAAAAAATCAAATCTGAAAGCATGGACTTGCTCTTTGAAGCTATTCTTACTCTTGATTCCGTTGATGACTGCTATAAATTCTTTGACGACCTCTGCACCAGCATCGAGCTCAAGGCTTTCGCCCAGAGACTCCATGTTGCAAAGCTCCTCGATGAGCACAGAGTCTACAACAGCATCGTTACGGAAACAGGTGCAAGCACAGCTACGATCAGTCGTGTTAATCGCTCATTAAAGGACGGTAACGACGGATATAATATCGTCTTTGACCGCCTTAAGGAGAAGAATCTCCTAAAATAAATCCTGAAAGGAAGATCATAATGAAAAAGGGAAAGGCAATCAAGCGATCCATCGCAGGGCTCACTGCCGCTGCAACGGTGCTTACAGGCGGTATAATGCCGACCGCCAATGCCGCAGTCATTGACAAAGAAAATCCCAACAACTATCACAACTATGCCGAAGCTCTCCAGTATGCTCTTTGTTTCTATGACGCAAACAAGTGCGGCGACGAGGTAGCTGACGACGGCTACTACTCATGGCGTGCAAACTGCCATGTCAAGGACGGTGAGATCCCGCTCACACCAATGAGCCCAATGCCCACCGTAGGCAAGGGCAAGACCGACGATCAGCTCAAAGAGGATCAGGGTCTCGGTGCAGGCGACGACGGCAAGACCAAGCCAAACCTCGGTGATGACGATCCCGACCTCTACGTGGGTGTCAACATGAGCGAAAAGTTCATCGAGAAGAACAAGAAGTTCCTCGACCCCGACGGAAACGGCACTCTCGACCTCACAGGCGGATGGCACGATGCAGGTGACCACGTTAAGTTCGGTCTCCCGGGAAGCTATTCGGCTTCAACTGTAGGCTGGGGCTATTATGAGTTCCGTGACGCATACGAGGAGACAGGTCTTGACAAGCACGTTGAGGATGAGCTCCGCTTGATAAACG
>JAFVBU010000242.1 GCA_017479805.1 Ruminococcus sp. | reverse complement strand
GTAGCTGTTATCGTTGTAATCATCGTACTTTCGGTCATTCTCGGAGTAAAACCGATAATGCTGGCTTTTGCTGCGGCTGTAGTGGTCGGGCTTATGATGGCCGCCATGATCCTGCTTTTCTTCTTCTTTTTCATAAAGCTTCTCTCCTCACGCAGGGCTGAAGCCGAATTCTCACGCATCGACACTAAACCCAACGGCAAATTCAAAGTTGCTTTCTACACCATCGACGGCACGGAATACCCGAACGTTTTCCCGGAGGAAGGCATCCTTGAAAAAAGCCTTTACAAGACGGGCAGAAAGTACAGGGTCTATCTCAATAAAAAGGGCTATGTTTTCGACAGATTCGCAGTAGCTACCTGTACTCTCGGCACTCTGATAAGCATTGGCATACTCACCGCTGCGGCGTATTTCGCCTTTAATATTCTGTAACAGGAGGTCAACGAATGGAAGAACATATCTGCGGCACTCACGGAGTGCATAAGAATATCGTGGAAAAAGTCTCTAAGGTAATGCCCGACGAAGCCGTCCTCTACGAAGCTGCCGAGCTGCTGAAGGTATTCGGTGACTCCACAAGAATAAGGATCATTTTCGTACTCTGCCAGAGCGAGATGTGTGTATGCGATATCGCCCGTCTGCTGGGCATGACACAGTCCGCTATCTCTCATCAGCTGAGAGTGCTCAAGGAAGCAAGGCTTGTCAGCTCTCGCCGTGAGGGCAAAACTATATTCTACTCCCTTTGCGATGATCACGTAAAGACTATCTTCTATCACGCAATGGAGCACGTAATGGAGTAATTATGCAGTATTTTGATTTTCACGCACACGCATTTGCCGACAGTATCGCTGAAAGAGCCCTTTCGGGACTGGAGCATACAAGCGGCATAACACCTGCCACTGACGGCACTGTCAGCGGCCTCAGAAAGAAAATGAAAGAAAACGGCATCGACCGTGCGCTCGTCCTCCCTGTGGCTACAAAGCCAACTCAGCAGACCACTATAAACAACTGGGCTGCCGATATTATGGGGGACGGGCTTTATTGCTGCGGTTCCGTCCATCCCGATGCTGATGACGCCGTACAGGAAGTGGAACGTATAAAATCACTGGGATTATACGGCGTCAAGTTTCATTCCGAGTATCAGCACTTCTGTCCCGACGACGAGAAGATGTTCCCCGTTTACGAGAAAATAGCCGAGTTGGGACTTATAGCCGTATTCCACGGCGGATGGGACCCCTTTGCCGACGGCGAGATACGTGCAACTCCGCAGAGATTCGCACATCTTGCACAGCTTTTCCCTCAGCTGAAAATTTCAGCCGCCCACCTGGGAGGCCTTACCATGTGGGACGATGTTGAGGAGCATCTTGCAGGAAGATTTGATAATGTCTGGCTGGATGTGGGCGTAATATCAAGATATATCACGCCCGGTCAGCTGCTGCGCATAATCAGGAAGCAAGGCGCTGACAAGGTGCTTTTCGGAAGCGACTGCCCATGGGATGAGCCGGCAAACGAAATAGCGCTTATCGAAAACCTCCCGCTTACCGACAGCGAAAAGGAAATGATATTCTTCAGGAATGCCGAAAACCTCCTCGGTCTGAAGTAAAAAAGCACATGACCTAACCGCAGTACACATAAAGAAGTATTTACATATTATTGAGGTAGACTTTTTGAAGAAGATTTTTCTCAAACTCTCCCCAAGACTATTAATTTTGCCCCCATATAGGGCGCACACCAGATAAGATTGGATTTATCATTTCTTGCAGGTGCGCCCTATATGGGGGCAAAATTCTATTAAAAGTCTTTGGAAAGGGGTTCGGGGGAGAACCTTTCCTCAGAAAGGTTTCCCCCGATAAATGCGTATAAAGTTTCTATATGAGTACCGAGGTTATGGGGGCAAAATTCTATTAATCGGGGCCGCCTCCCCTTCATTTATTTTTTCTTCAGCATTTTTTCTATCATGACGACGGGGACGGCCAGAAGTCCGGCAACGGGCCAGATAATCCAGCTTTTGTCCCAGTTATTGGTGAGGAAGCTGTAGCCTATGAAAACAGCTGTGACTATCGGCCAGTATACAGCCATAGCAACACTGCCGCTGATGGATTTGTTCAGCTTCTTTTCTCTGCTGTAGTCGTCCTCCTCCAGAAGTTTCAGATAGCCGCCGTTGATAATGGATGAGCGCACGATGAGATATACTCCTGCGGCTACCATGACGAACATTGAAGCGATACCGATGACTTCTGCGGAGTCGCTGTCTGTTACGGTCTCTATCACTATTATCGGGATAACGCAGAGTATGAACAGCATCACGCCTATGACGATATCACGGATATGCGACGGACGGTGCTTCTCTTTTTTCTCCTTGGCCATGCCCGAAACGCCGTACTCTGTGTCAATGGCTTCGTTTTCGAGGTACTTGTATGGAGAGATGAGACTGCCCGAGAAGATGAAAAGACCTACTGCGCCTGCTATCATCATAAACATTATGACAATGCCCACTGCGTCAATTCCTGAGCCTAAAAATTCTTCCAGAAGTATCATTGGTGTAACGCAGAGTATACAAAGTGCAACTCCGATAGCGGTAAGTACGGCACGCTTTCCGTTGGCATTGAGGAAGTTGTTGGCTTCCTCCATGGACACTCTGCGGAGAGGAGGTTCAGTTTCATCGGATATGCTTTTTTCTGATATTTCTTTGCCTGCCTCTATCTCATCTTTTAATAGATAGTCAGTAGACACATCGAATATTTTTGAAATTTCAAGTATCCTGTTAAGGTCGGGTGTGGACTGTGCTCCTTCCCATTTTGATACTGACTGTCTGCTTACACCGAGTTTCTCAGCAAGTTCTTCCTGGGACATACCGGATTTTTTTCTGAGTTCAATTAATTTGTCTGCGAATATCATAGTTGTTCCTCCTTGTTTTACTGCACTGCTGTGCTTTCTGTAATTATTCTACCATATCCGCCCCGTTACTGCAAGCAAACGGGCTTTACAATTTGTCGCACAGCGGTTGCAATTGCCGGAATTCCGGTAAATCTGTGGTTGCATATGCCGCTCTGTCCCCAATTATAGGCAAATCTGTACAATTCGATTTTTTTGCCTGTGAGAATCTTTGTTTATAAAGTATCTTGAACTTTATGACAAAATTGTGTATGATTATAAATGTGGCTTTGTGTCCATGCTTCAAAAAATGATCATCAACTACCATATTGAGGGGAGATATTTTAATTGAATACAAGAAAGATCCTTACCTGTGTTCTTGTTTCTGCAATCATCTGCGGCAGCTTTGCTTCATGCGGTGACAAGGATAAGAAGAAAAAATCCAAGAGCAGTTCAAGCAGCAAGGTGGAGGCAACTACTACAG
>JAFVBU010000019.1 GCA_017479805.1 Ruminococcus sp. | reverse complement strand
GAGAAAAACGTAATAAATAATTAAAGAGGATATTCTCTCAGTTTATCGAAAAAGTACATTTTGCGAATAAAACCAACAAGGGCGCCGAAACGGCGCCCCTACAATTTGTTAATATATCGTTTCATATGTAGTGGCGGCGTTCCGCCGAGTATAAAATGATGCTTTTTGACACTCTAAGAGGATATCCATCCCAAACGGATATCCTCTTTTGTTTATTCCATGTATTTGATATTGCTTTCGTTAAGGGAATTCAGCAGGTCCTCGTATGCTTTTTTGGACGCTTTGTCGTCGGTGAGCTTTACTGTCAGGTCGGTATCCTTTATTTTCTCCATCAGCTCATCGAGGGTGAGGGTGCTGTTTTGATAGATGTAGCTGTCGTTGCTGACTGTTACCTCGATATACTGCACTTCCTCGGTCTCGGGCTGAGTAGTTTCCTCCTGAACGGTGGTGGGAGCTTCGGAAACTTCCTCCACTACAGATGACGAGCTGCTTGTGTCGCCGTCGCCCTTGCCGTCATTGCCCAGTGGGATAATGCCGAGCTTATTGCCGCCGAACAGTGCCGCAATAATTACCGCTAAACCGCAGGCAGCAGGTACCGCCTTGCTACCCTTTTTCTTTTCTTCATTTTTTGCCATGATCTATCGTTCCTTTCTGAATATTGAATTGTCAGTTTCTGAGATATAGAGATATTTATACTTCATGCGTATCTCAGCAAAAGCCGCTTCTGCTGAGGTGTATGCCGCATAAGAGCCTTTTTCGGATGAATCGTAGATGAAATTGCAGAGTATCGGCGAATCATAGGAATATTCAAATTTATCGAATGCCACTTTCATGCCGCTCTTTACAGTTGCCGAGGATGTTCCAGAAACCGACACAGTGTCCACATATTCATCGCCGTGGAAGAACATGATATCCACTGTATTTCCGTCCGCCGACATTTCCATGTGTACGGTTATATTTTCGCTTCTGCCGAACTCCTGCATAGCTTCGAGGTTCACGGCGGCATTTTTATTGATGTTCTTCACCGCTTCAAGCTCGTCCTCTGCTTCTTTTCGGGCTTTTTCCGCTTCTGCGATTTTTTCCTTTGCTTCTGCTTCACGCTCGTCGGCAGATTCGGAAATAACAGCCGCCTCCGCCATTGCCGCTTCTGCGTCCTCTTTAGCCTTTCCCGTTTCCATGTAGCTGAAAAGGATGAAGAAAAACAAAATTATCAGCACAACATCGAGCAGCGAGGTGAAGTCGAGGACTGCTTCCTTTCGCCGTTTCATACCGTCACCTTTTTCGATGTATCGTTAAGCTCAGCTTCATTCTCGGACAGCAGCTTTTCAGCCTTGTCCACCGCATCCTCGATATCAGTCTCGATAAATGCGTTCATGCCCTTGAAGATAAGTGAGAACACGATACCCCATGCAGTTGAGGTCAGAGCGTCGAAAAAATTGTTCTTAACGCTTCCGCTTGCTTCGGTAAGGTCGAGCTTCAGCAGAGCAGTTACAGTACCGAGCATACCAAGCAGAGGGAAAAAGGAAATGAGCGTAATGAAGATATTATGCCTTTTTCTGAGAGCCGACACCTTGACACTTATTTTCTTGTAGCGCTTTTCCGCTTTCCATTTCGGGAAATTTTCTGCAAGCTCATTTTTCTTTGTTCTTACGTTCCAGAAGATAACGCCTGTCAGGACTGCCACAAGAAGAATCACCGTATCCGACGACACGATACTCGAAAACATTTTGCCAATCACATCAAGCATCCCAATTCCACCCCATTAACAATTTTTTCAACAAATACAATTATACTACTATTTATTATCTATGTCAAGTCACGAGCCGCCGTCACGAGCTGGCGTCAGCTCGACCACGTTCACGCTCCCACTCGCAAGCTCGTTCAGTCTCTGCGAAACTTTTATTCTGCTTTCGCTCGACGGTAGTAAATTCGGGTATGGATTTATGTTAATTTCAGCGTAAGGCACGGAACGCCGCCCTCGGCGTTCCCTACAGATTGAAGCAGCATATTTTACTCATATCTGAAAAACGTCAACGATCCGACTCTACAAAAAGTAAACTCACACCTCTATTATATTTTAAGTATAATTAAAGTTCCGTTTAGGCGAATTGTCCAAAGAGAAGCTGCGTTCATTGTGCGGCTGAACGAAAAATTCGTCATATTAACGTAAATTCGATGAAATATCTTGACATTCAAGATAAAATGATGTATTATTTAATTACGATAAAACTTAAATTTAAGCGACAAGCATTTTCCTGCACTGAAATGTTTGCCGTGTCTACGGTTTATCAAGGAGGGTATTAAAATTATGAAATCAGGAAAAACTATCAAGCGTATCGTCAGCTTTTCCGCTGCGGCTGTATGCCTGCTGTCATCGCTGAGGATCGCTCCTGCCACCGAAATGAACGTTTTTGCGGCTTCAAATATGTCCGCAGATCAGATCACCCAGGAAATGGGCATCGGCTGGAATCTGGGCAACACTCTTGACGCTTTCGGCGGAACCGCTTCGGGTCTCGCCACCGAAACTTCATGGGGCAACCCCAAGACCACAAAGGCTATGATCGACGCTGTTAAGGCAAAGGGCTTCAATACAGTCCGTGTCCCCACGACATGGTTTCCCCATCTGGACGGAAGCAATAACATCGATTCTGCGTGGATGGCTCGTGTAAAGGAAGTTGTTGACTACTGTATCGACAACGATATGTACGTTATCCTCAACCTCCACCATGAGGAATGGGTAAACAGAGCCGACCTCGGTACTGCTTACAACGAAATGCAGCCAAGATTCACTAAGATATGGACGCAGATCGCCGAGGCTTTCAAGGACTACGATCAGCACCTTATTTTCGAGAGCCTTAACGAGCCAAGAGCCGCAGGTACAGACCACGAATGGTGGGGTCCTCAGCAGAGCGAGGTGGACACTATCAACAAGCTGAATCAGGACTTTGTAAAGATAATCAGAGGTTCAAGTGCCGCAAACAACAAGAACCGTCTGCTCATGATACCCGGCTACTGCGCTTCTGCCGATGTATCAATGTTCTCAAAGATAGAAGTTCCGAACGACAACATGGTTGCAGTTTCCATCCATGCTTACGTTCCATATGACTTCACTATGAATACCGCTGTTTCAGACCACAGCACATTCTCTGCCGCATATTCAAGCAGTCTCAATCAAACACTTGAAAGCATCAGAAGCACATTCACTTCAAAGGGTATCCCTGTTGTTATCGGCGAATTCGGTACTTCCAACTTCGGCAACACCGAGGCAAGAGTTCAGTGGGCTGAGCAGTACATGAAGACCACTAAGGAAATGGGTATCCCCTGCGTTCTCTGGGACAACAATGTTATCAACGCTCCCTCATCCGCAGGCGAGTGCCACGGCTATCTCAACAGAAGCGACCTTACATGGTACAGCGAGAGCGAGCCTGTTGTAAATAAGATGATGGAGGTCATGGGCGCAAAGAGCTCGAATATCACTGTCACAACTACTACAACTTCAAAGGACGGCAGCACAACAACTACCACTACAGCCGCTGAGGAGGAGGACACAGCTATTCTCTATCCGTTCACTATCTCAGGCAATGACAGAAGCGGAAACTTCACTATCACATTCAAGGGCACTCCAAAGTCCACAAACAACGGTTGTATCGGTTATTCCTACAACGGCGACTGGGAGAAGATAACATGGGAAGGCACTTGTGACAGCAACGGCAGCCTCGTTGTTGAGATCCCTATGGAAAAGATACCCGCAGGCGTAACAGGCGGTGAGATCCAGATCTGGTGGAGATCGGGCGAGCTGGCTATGGTTGACTACAAGGCCGGTTCAGGCGCTTCACAGACTGTAACTACCACATCAACAACTGCAAAGCAGGAAAATACAACTACTACCACAACTAACAGCCAGCCTCAGACAGCAGGCGCAGGCTTCCACGTTGAGAATCAGAAGATAATCGACGCAAACGGAAACGAATTCATCATGCGTGGTGTGAACGTTGCTCATGCATGGTATCAGAACTACACTGAGCAGACCCTCAAGGCTGTAGCTGCTAAGGGCTGCAATACCGTAAGAGTTGTATGCGCTGACGGCGGTCAGTGGACAAAGACTTCTGCTGCTGAGCTTGAAAAGATAATCGGCTGGTGCAAGGAGAACAAGCTGGTATGCGTTCTTGAAGCTCACGACGCAACAGGCAGCGACAATATCTCAGATGTTGTTGCAGCAGCTAAGTACTGGACTGAAATGAAAGATATCCTCAACGCAAACAAGGATTATGTCATCCTCAACATTGCAAACGAGTGGGTCGGCACATGGGACAGCTCAACATGGTCTCAGGGCAATCAGGAGGCTATAAAGACTGTCCGTGACGCAGGCATAAAGAACATGATAATGATAGACGCAGCAGGCTGGGGACAGTACGCAAACGCTATCAAGGAAAAGGGCGCAGAGGTATTCGCTTCAGACCCTGACAAGAACACTGTATTCTCCATCCACTTCTACGGCACAGCAGGCAAGGACGCAAGCACTATCAAGAACAACATCGACGGTGCACTTTCAAGCGGCGCTCCTATTCTCGCAGGCGAGTTCGGCTACAACCACAGCGACGGCGACGTTGATGAAGCATACCTCATGAGCTACTGCGACGAAAAGGGTCTCGGCTACCTTGCATGGTCATGGAAGGGCAACGGCGGCGGAGTTGAGTATCTCGACCTCGTTAACGACTGGGACGGCAGCAGCCTTACTGAGTGGGGCGATATCTTCTTCGGTGCAATGAAGAATTCCAAACCTGCATCAGTATTCGGCGGAAGCTCAGCATCTACCACAACAACATCAACAACTACTACAACGACAACAACAACTACTACTTCAACATCCACAACCACCACTACAACCACAAACGGCAGCACATCTGTAACAATATACGGCGACGCTAACTGCGACGGAACTGTAAGCCTTGCTGACGCTGTACTTATCATGCAGTCACTGGCAAATCCCTCAGCTTACAGCGTAACAGGTTCAGAGCCTAACCACATTACAGAGCAGGGCAAGGCAAACGCAGACTGTGAGAGCACAGGCAACGGCGTTACAAATAAGGACGCTCTTGCTATCCAGCAGCTCATGCTCAGCCTTATCACACAGCTCCCTGCAACACTTTAAGTCAACACTTCTTATCGGGGAGATTTTCTCCCCGAACCACCTTTCCAAAATTTCTACCATAATTTTCCCCCTGACGGGATGCACTTGACTTTTTGAGTGCACTCTGTCAGGGGGAAGATTTTTTTAGAGTATGTAACTTTTTGGGTGGTTTGTAATGCAG
>JAFVBU010000241.1 GCA_017479805.1 Ruminococcus sp. | reverse complement strand
GCGCCGTCAGATTTTTCGTCAGATTGTATAGAAATTCCGCAGGCATACTGATGTATGTCAAGGAATTTCTGTGCAAGATGACGGAAAATATGCAAGCAGATTCAGTGCAAAGCCGTCAGGCGTGCTTTGTGCGGTGTTGCCTATAGTGCATAATGTAAAGGGGCAGTGCTGACACCGCCCCTTGAATTATATATTTATCAGTTATAGCTTGCAATGAAGTCCTCGAATGTACCCTCAAAGCCTGATGAAGCCTTTGCGTAGTAGGTGAGGATAGCCGTTGCGTCACGTGCGTCAATTGTTCCGTCACCGTTAGCGTCGCCTGCGCTTGCCTTTTTAGTGCCGCCTGCTGTGGTAGTGGTAGTTGTTACCGATGAAGTGGTTGCTGCTGTTGTGGTAGTAGTAGTTTCTGCATTGGGATTATCACTGAGATTTGGCTTGAAGTTCTTGTCGTCGTCGCTGTCGATGAGGATGAAGTTTACATTTTCACGCTCCTCCGCATAAGCCTGAGCGTTAGACTTTTCATAGCCTACAACGTCACACCAGAGCGGATTTTTTACCATTTCCGTTGCCTGATTGAGGAACTTTACTCTTTCAAGGTACTTGTTGTTGTAGAATGCATAATCTCCCAGTACCTTGAGGCTCTTAGGCATTACAATATATCTGAAATTGGAGTGAGCAAATGACCATGCTGCTATTTCTTCTACGCCCTCGGGTATTTCAAGAGTTTTCAGATTTGTGCTGTAGAAAGCATTAGTAGCAATACTTTTGATAGTTGACGGAAGCTCAACAGATTCAAGGCTGTGTGTGTCGCTGAATGTACTCTTAGGAAGCTCCTCAAGCTCTGTCTCTATTTTTGCGGTTTTAAGTCCACGGCAGTCAGCGAACGTTCCACTGCCTATCTCCTTTACTGTTTTCGGTATCACCATATCTGTAAGTGCATAGCACTGAGCGAAAACACTGTTACCTAACTTGGTCACATTAGGGGAAATAGTAAAGCTCTGGAGCTTTTTGCATCCTGCAAATAATGATGACGGAAGCTCAGTGAGAGCCTCGGGTATCTTTACGGTTTCAAGACCGCTACAGTCATAGAAACAGCCATCACCGATAGAAGTAACACTGTCGGGGACGATTATCTCCTTGAAATTGACGCTGGCTCTGAATGCATTTTCTCCCAGTGTCTTTACACCGTCCTCAATGACTACTTCCTTTGCACTACAGTAGCTGACACCGTATTTGCCTATACTCTCAACTGTTGAGGGGATCGTAATGTATGATACATTTGAAGCGTCTTTGAACGCACCTTCGCCAATATGCTTTACATTTTCGGGAATAACAGCGTTTCCGCCGCAATCTCTGGCGCTTACAAGGGTATTGTTGACGATAACGAGATAGTTATTATCCTCGGCTGCTTTTATGGAATTTTCCAGCCACGGTGTACCTGTAAATGCGTTAAAGCCAAAGCTCCATATATTTTCGTTGAATATGACCTCTGTCAGCTTGGAGCAGTTTCTGCAAAGCTCCTCGCCTATAGCTACATTTGCTTTAATGTCCAGCTTTTCCAGCGATTCCAGACTGTAGAAAGCGTGATAGCCGATCTCCTTGACTGTGGATGGAACGGTTATCTCTTTAAGAGCGTTACAGTTCTTGAAAGCGCTTTCACCGATATATTCAAGTCCCTCGGGCAGAGTTATTTTTTCAAGGGCTGCACAGTCCGCAAAGGCGTTGCTGCCTATCTTTTTAACATTCTTAGGAATGACCAATTCTTTGAGAATGGAAGCGACATTGAACGCTTTATCGCCAATCTCCTCAATAGTATCGGGGAGAGTGATCGAGGTCACATCTCTCAGATACCAAGAATATCCGCCCTCATAATAGGTAACGGGAACGCCCTTGACCTCCGCAGGAATAACGATATCGCCGCTTATCTCAGCTTCATATGTAGATGCAGAGGCGTGGTCGGAATAGATTTTGTAGGTTATGCCGTCGATCTTCTCCCACACAGGCTTTTCCTCGGTATCAGCGGCATAAACGGTTAAACCATAGTTTGCGGTATGATTCAGTGTGCTGCCAACTCCCCCGATAATGCAGACAGCCATAACAGAAGCGATGATTTTCTTGAAATTCATGGTACTTTCCTCCAATAATGATATAATATTTACGCTATAGCGCAATTCATATATTAGCATATAAAATTTATCTTGTCAATGAATATTCTTTAATATCGACGATGTTTTGTATATTTATTTAAATGTGGAATTTCTTGTGCTCATATTATTATGCAATTATGACATATAAAAAATTTATAGCAAAACGGTTTGTAGGGGCGGATATTATCCGCCCACTATGGATGGGAAGTTTTATCTGCTTGACCGATATTTGCATTGAACCGTCCGTGAGACTTCGCTTTGCTTGTCTCACTACTGCTGAGGGGGACGCTGTCTCCCAACGGGAGCCCGTCCCCTCTGTCAGATTCGCTGACATCTCCCCCCACTGTGGGGAGTCACCCTCGTTCACCCCCTGCCAGAGAGGTCTACACTTCCTAACAGGAACGATGACCCTCTGTCACTTCGTGACATCTCCCTACACTGTAGGGAGTCACCCTGGACTCTGGTATAGTGCGGCTGCGCCGTTTTTTTATTTTTTAGTATTTTCTGCATCAAAGATGCAGAAAAGTGCCTGCACCATTTCCTCGCTTCCGCCATTATTGCGTATTTCCCACGTTTCCACAGGTGACGGCTGCCATTCACGGCTATATCCGCTGTGGCTGTAAAGCGCCATATCAAGGGAAGCAGTCCCCTTTCCGTCCTCGCCCACAACGGTCATATCATAGTAAAACCGCTCATTTTCGCAGTCGTAGTGCAGCTCACTGAACTTTACGTCTTTGAAATTGTACCCCATTTTCCAGAAGCTCTCGATACGCTCGGCTATCCCCTCACGGCAGCTTTCGTCAAAATGCCGGCAGGCGGAGACCGACGAACGGAACGTCACAAGGTCGGAAGCCATACTCTCGGGCAGATGGAACGGCAGGTTCATACGCAGTCCCTTTGCGGCTTTATCGGAATCGGGGTTGCCGTCAAAGCCTGTGAAATAGTCGTCCATGACCGTTTCCACCGTCCAGCGGTCGCTGCCGTTTTTCCGCAGTTCTATGCGGTATTTGGAACTAAGGTCGTCGGCGAGGAGCGTTATTTTTGTGTGCACATAAAACGAGGTCAGCCCCGTGCCCTGAACGTTTTCGGACGGGTAAATTTCAGAGGAAATGTCGTCGATATGGAAATTTTTGTCCTTTATAACATCCTCATAGGCGGTGCGGAACTCAACCATTTCGTTTTTGCGTATTTTCTCCCAGCTTTCGGCACTTGCGATCATATTGTATTGGTCGGGGTCAAGGGTCAGCTCGATGTACTTCTCAGCATTGCCTTTCAGAATGTATTTCGCCAGCTTTCGGGCTTCGATGGACTGAAACAAAGTGGAAAAGCACGGCGAAGTCCTGTCAAGCTGATTTGCGGTCAGGACACCGACAGTTCCCACGAACAGCAGTAGTACAGCGGCAAGCACCGCCGTTTTTATGCGGTTTGCCTTGAATTTTCGGCTCAGCTTCTTCATGGCGGAGCTTTCCTCGGGGGGAGCGATCTGAACCGCAGGCTCGGGGATATGCTCATACAGCAGTCTGCACGGCTCGCAGGTCTTGATATGTTCTTCCACAGCCTGCCTGCTCTCGTCGCTGCAAAGTCCCTCGCTGCAAAGGGGGATGAGGTCTTTGATTATCTCGCATTTCATTTTTCTTCCTCCTTTTTGATGATATCTATGATTCTCTCTTTTGCCCTGAAAAACGTGACTCTTGCCCAGTTTTCGGTCTTTCCGAACACAGCGCCGATATCGGCGAATTTCAGCTCTGCGAAAATTCTCAGTGAGAAAACCTCCTTGTACGGTTCGTCCAGATGATGAATAATTTTGTGAATATATACAGCCTGTGCTGAATCCATCAGCTTTTCCTCAAAGCTGACCTTGTGGTCGGAAACGGCTTCATCAAGGGGAGAATTCTTAGTTTCGGAACGTTTGAGGTAGTTGTAATATTCATTTCTTGCGATAGTGCAAAGCCACGTTTTCACCGAGCATTTCCCCTTGAACTTGTCATAGTCCGTCACCGCCCTGAGCATGGTGTCTTGCAGGATATCACGGGAAAGGGCTTCGTTTCGGCTCATACGGAAGATGAATCTGTAGACGTCCCCTGCATAGAGCCTGTAAATTTCGTCGATCTCCTTGTTCACGCTTTTCACCTCTTTTCTTTTTGGGAGCTCCTGTATATTTGACAACTGAAACCGCCTGAGTGTTACAAAAAAATAAGGATCATTTATCATAAGTTGACAAGTGATCCGTTTTTGTTTGTTTTTCTGTGGAACTGAGGGTGGTGACCTCCGCTGTCATTGGCTTGACCGTTAGTTATTCTGAACCAGCCGTGAGACTTCGCTTTGCTTGTCTCACTACGTTGTTAGGGAGGCTCTGCCTCCCTCGGTCACCCTCCGCCAAAGTGAATATATTCCCTTTGGAATCCCACTATTAGGCGGCTTCGCCGCTTTTTATTTTTTTATTCTTTAAACATTTCTTCCAGCCATTTTATCATTTCCGCAAAGCCCTCCTCAGAGCGCTCAAACTGCTGTTCATGCTCTATCTGTGCTTTCATGGAGCAAAGTCTGCCGTGCCATGTTTTACAAGTCAGCACGTCGGCAGTAGTTATCTTATAGGAAAAATTCCCGTTGCTGCCCGAATAGTCGTTGCCGCTGTCGAAATAGAAAAACTTCGGGATATCGAAAAACTGCGATACACTCGGCATGGTCACGCCCTCCTTTCAAAGAAATCGATAGCCTCATCGAGACTGCCGTAAACAGCCGAAAGCATGGGCTTCATGTCGTCCTCGGGCGGTGTCAGGTCGGGTATCATCACCGCATAACAGCCTGCGGAGTGAGCCGCTTGTATGCCGTTGGGAGAATCCTCAAAAGCCGCACATTCCTCGGGGGGAAGTCCCAGAGCTTTTGCGGCAGTCAGATATATATCGGGGTCGGGCTTGCCGTTGGTTATCATGTCGCCGCCGACGATAGCCGAAAAGTACTCCGATGCGCCTATTTTCTCCACATACATCCTGCTCCGCTCGGTGGGAGTACAGGTAGCCACAGCCATTTTTATGCCGTTCTCACGAAGATAGTCCAGAAGCTCGAAAAGTCCCTTTTTAACGTCGAGACCGTTCCTTTCCACGTATTCATTTATAAGGTCGGTGCGGTGTGCACGGACATCCTCGGTTGGGAAGTCCTGACCGAAAAAGCCTTTCAGCTTTGGGATGGAGTATTTTCTGGAGAGACTGCGGATGGCGAATACGTGTTCGGGCTTCATATCGTAACCGAAGTCCTGTGCCGATTTTATCCAGAACCGCAGATACAGCTTTTCTGTATCTATCATAAGTCCGTCCATGTCGAATATTGCACCTTTTATCATTTTTTCAGCTCCTCATTCACAGTATACATTTATTATAGCACATAATTCCCCTTACGGCAAGAGGGCTTTTTAATGCATAATGCAGAATTCGTAATGCATAATTATTTCTTTTTATCCGATTTTTGTTAAAACAAAAGGACGCACGATCTTGTGCGTCCCTTTTTACCATATTTACTTCCGTCGAGCGAAAGCAGACTCCCCTCCCCGCAGAGAGTGAACGAGCTTGCGAGTGAGAGCGTGGGTGTGGTCGAGCTGACGTCAGCTCGTTATTTAAAATACTTTACGCCGTTCTCAAAGATCATCTGATCCTTGTTGCCCTCTACATTCTTTCCGATAAAGCTGCCCTTACGCTCGGAGTGTCCCATCTTACCGAATACTCGTCCGTCAGGTGATGTGATACCCTCGATAGCCTCGATGGAGGTATTAGGATTGT
>JAFVBU010000240.1 GCA_017479805.1 Ruminococcus sp. | reverse complement strand
TATGTTCCTTCAGGAAGTCATTGATATTGCCCTCGCAGCGGAAATTTGACGGAGCGTTGCACCACTCCCTTACGATATATCCCGAAACAAAGGACTTAGCAGATTCGCTGTCCTGTGAATTAACGCCGTAGTTTCCGATAAGCGGAAATGTCTGTGTTACGATCTGACCGTAATAACTGGGATCTGTGAGGGTCTCCTGATAGCCTGTCAGACCTGTGGTGAACACTACTTCACCTATGACAGTGCCCTTTGCACCGAAGCTCCTGCCCTCAAATATCTTACCGTTGGCAAGAAGAAGGTAGGCTTTTTCACTCTGGTTGAATAAAGACATAATTATTCTCCTCCTGATCTAAACTAATGATGGATATTTTATACTCACCGCACGCCTTTGTACGGAAAAGGTATCATTTCTTGGTTAGTTCGCCCATAAGCGTCCATTGTTTTTACTAAAATAGCGGATTATTTGAGATTGATATACTGACAGATATCATCCTTCATGCGGAGAACTTCACGGCGTGCTGCCTTTGCGAAGTCACGCTCGTCGCAGCCTTCCTTCTTGTATGCACACATAACTGCACGGGATGAGTTAACGATAGCGCCGAGGCCATTCTCATCGAAGCCGCCCTTCAGACCTTCTGCACCGCCACCCTGTGCGCCGTATCCGGGAACGAGGAACATAGTGTGAGGAAGTCTCTGTCTCAGCTCGGTGAGCATTTCGGGATATGTAGCGCCTACAACTGCTCCTACTGCGGAATAGCCGAACTTTCCGACTGTATCTTCTCCCCACTTCTCGCACATATCGCCCATGCACTCATAGATAGTTCTGCCGTCAGCCAGCTTCATATCCTGTAATTCGCCTGATGATGGGTTTGAAGTCTTAACGAGAACGAATATGCCCTTGTCACGCTCCTTGCATACTTTCAGCAGAGGTGAGATACCGTCTGTGCCAAGGTAGCCGTTTACTGTAAGAGCGTCAGCACCGAATGCTTCGATCTCGTTTTCACCTACAGCAGTAACACCGATGTGAGCGTTTGTGTAAGCTTCCATAGTTGCACCGATGTCGTTTCTCTTGCCGTCAGTCATAACGAACATACCGTTGAGCTTTGCGTAGCGGATGGTCTTTTCAAGTGTGCGGATACCGTAGTGGCCGTACATCTCATAGTAAGCAGCCTGCGGCTTGATAGCAGGAACCACATCGTGTATCTCGTCGATGATAGCCTGATTGAAGTCGTATATTGCCTTTGCAGCAGCCTTGAGGGTCCAGCCGTCCTTGTCGAGGTAGCGGCGCTGGATGAACTCAGGTACATACTCAAGCTTTGGGTCAAGACCTACAACAGTAGGGTTCTTCATTTCGATAATCTTTTCTATAAGTCTGTCAAATGACATGGCATTTATTCTCCTTAATTTATTATTAGTATTCTTTATGTAGGGGAGCCCGCCCTCGGGCTCCCGACGTCGAAACATATTTGCTCATTTCGGGATGGCGAGGCGCCCTCACCTACAGATTCAATTCACTCGCAGGTGAATAC
>JAFVBU010000239.1 GCA_017479805.1 Ruminococcus sp. | reverse complement strand
GTCGTCAAATACCATCATAAAAAACCTCTACAGCGGCTTGCTGTCCACCGACCAGAGCGGCAATATCAACTGCTGCAATGCCAAAAGCTACGATGTTTCCTCGAACGGTCTGGAGTATACTTTCCATCTCCGTGACGACAATTACTGGTTTTATGACAAAAATAAGGATGATATCATCGAGCCCGAGGAATATTTCCCCGTAACTGCCGCTGACTATGCCTTTGCGCTGAAACGTGTCCTTGACCCTGCCATGCAGTCACCCTTTGCGGAACAGTTCACCTGCATAAAGCACGGAGGACTTGTGAACCACGGGGAGCTTGCTCTGGAAATGCTCGGAGTTTCTGCCGAGGATGAGCATACTCTGAAAATAACTCTCGAATACCCCTGTGCGGAATTTCCCGAGCTTATGACAACTGCGGCGGCTTATCCCTGCAATGAGGAATTTTTCTACTCGACTAAGGGAAGATACGGCCTTGACGATGAGTCTGTTATGTCCAACGGTGCTTTTTTCGTGCGCCAGTGGTTCTACGACCCCTACGGTCATAATAATATATTGTATATGAAAGCCAACAGCGCCAACGAGACCGAAAGCCGTGAGATATCGCCCTCTTTCCTCAGCTTTGAGATAGAGGACAGCGAGGACGAGATACGGCAGATGTTCAAGGACGGCGAGACACAGTGCTTTACTTCGATGTTTTCCACAGGCTACAATCCCGAAAAATACCCGACCTCGGAATCAAGTGCAACTACTTTGGGACTTATTTTCAATCCCGACGATAAGATCTATTCCGACCTCAATCTCCGCAAGGCGCTGTCACTTTCTATCGACAGGGAAGCCCTCGGGAAGCAGTTCGGAAGCGATATGCAGCCTGCTTACGGCATTATTCCGCCTGCCGTCGATCTGCTCGGACGGAGCTACCGTGAGCTTTCATCAGAGGAGATATTCGACGTCTACGACCCGAAGGAGGCTCGCAATTACCTTGAAAAGGCAAGGACTGAGCTTGGAACACGTTCCTTTGAGGGCGTGAAGATCCTGGTCAACTCCGCTGTCTGCGGCTCGGGGCCGCTCCATCAGCTTTCACAGGGCTGGCAGGACACACTGGGTATTTACATCGGTATCGAGGACGTGACCGACGAGGAATTTTACAGCCGTATCGACAGCGGCGATTACAGTATCGCTCTCTATCCCGTCAGGGGACATTCCTGCAGCGGTCTTGCGGTCATAAGTCAGTTCGAGAAGCTGGCTCCCCTTAACTATGCGCTGGGGGATTACCGCTATTCTACGGATATTCTGCGCTGTCCCACTCCGTCGGAGCTTGTGGAGGCTTATTCCTCCGCTGAGCGTGGAATTCTCGGACAGTTCGGCTTCATCCCCGTTGCCTACAAGAAAAGTTACCTCATAACCGCTCCGCTGAACGAGGAAATATACTTCGACCCGTTCACAGGAGCAGTTGACTACAGACAGGCTAAGAATTATCATTGATTTTAGGCATCAGGTGTCAGATATCAAAATACATTTTTTTGAACCATAATACTCGACACCTAAAAAAAGTGTCCTATTTCAGAGAGATGAAACGATAGTATATATAGAGATAAACAAAAGAGAGACATCAAAATCACAGGTCATTCCCCTTGCTCCTTGAGGGGAATGGTCTGCAAGGAGTGATAATATGAGTGATCCCGAGTGGGCAGAATTGCTCGGAAAAAGCCCGGGAGACGCCTATAAACAGCTCATCGACTGCTACGGTAACTACGTCTATGCCATTGTGAAAAGCAAGCTGGGCAGAGTGGGTACCCGTGAGGACTGCGAGGACTGCGTCAGTGACGTTTTTGTCGATATCTTCAAGAACCGCCACAGATATTCCTCCGACGGCGGCAGTCTCAAGAGCTTTATAGGTACGGTCTCCAAACGCAGGGCTATAGATATGTTCAGACAGCTTACCAACCGCAGAGATACCACATCCATCGATGAGGACGACTTCGTGCCGATGCCGTCGGATGTGGATATAGAGGACGAATCCGACAGAAAGCAGGAAAAAAGCAGACTTTGGGACACAGTCCGCTCTCTTGGCGAGCCCGACAGTTCTATAATCATATACCAGTACTACTACGACTGCTCCGTGCGTGAGATCGCAGAAAGACTTTCCATGACCGCTGATGCAGTCCAGAAAAGAAGCCTCAGAGCCAGAAAAAAGATAGGTAAGCTGCTGGGGAAAGGGTGAAAGAGAATATGAACAAACATGAAAAAGATCACCTTGCTGAGCTGAAAAATATAGATGAAAGCTCAGTTGAAGAATTGGCTGAATACTACCCTTTGCTGGGCAAAAGCGCAAAGCAGAGGATACTGGAAAAATGCCTCGAAAAGACAGACGAAGCCGAATTCCGTGAGGGTATAACTGTTTCGGGAACTGAGATATACAGGCGTCCCCTTTGGAGCAGAATACTCGGTGCAGCCGCTGCATTTGTGTGCCTTGCCGCTGTTGCAGGCGGTGCGGTGCTTCTGAAAAGAAACAGCAGTCTCTATGCGACCCATCAGTCATCGGGGGAGACTTCGCAGAGTGCACTTGTCACTACTGCCGCAAAGACCGAGACAGTTACAGCTTCCACGACCACTACAGAAGCCGTGACCACCACCACGGAGG
>JAFVBU010000238.1 GCA_017479805.1 Ruminococcus sp. | reverse complement strand
TAACTGCGCCCTTTTGAAGAAAGATGGGGCTGAAACAGCACGAAAAGCATGTTCATTTACCATTTTTCATCCGCTTTTGAGATAGCTGCCTATTTCAGGGCAGCTTTTTTATTGGAAAGAGAGGTTTTTAGAGGTGCCCTTCTGATTTCTGACAACTGTTTATGAACAAATTGTAAACAATTTTGTCCGCTTATTGACTTGCCGTCATAAAAGATATATACTTATTTTAGCACTCTAAGTATGAGAGTGCTAATCACTTTTTTTATGGAGATGTTCGTTATGGAAACAAAACAGTTCAAAGCAGAGTCAAAAAGACTTCTGGATATGATGATCAACTCGATCTATACACATAAGGAGATATTCCTCCGTGAGCTTATTTCCAACGCAAGCGACGCTATAGATAAGCTGTATTTCAAGTCTCTCACCGATGACAAGGTAGGTCTCGGCAAGGACGATTTCGCTATATGGATACGCCCCGACAAGGACAGCCGCACCCTTAAAATATCCGATAACGGTATCGGTATGACTGCCGAGGAGCTTGAAAATAACCTCGGTACTATCGCAAACAGCGGCTCTTTCAAGTTCAAGAACGAGAACAAGCTGGAGGAGGATAACCAGATAATCGGTCAGTTCGGTGTAGGCTTCTACTCAGCTTTCATGATCGCTAAAAAGGTCACTGTTATCTCTAAGGCTTACGGCAGCGACAAGGCTTATCAGTGGGAATCAGAGGGCGCTGACGGCTATACCGTTACCGAGGCTGAGAAGAAGAATGTGGGCACTGATATCATCCTCGAACTCCTTGATGATACCGATGACGAGCAGTACAGCGAATTCCTTGACCAGTACCGCATAAAGGGTCTTATCAAGAAGTATTCCGACTATATCCGCTTCCCTGTCAAGATGGAAATGACCCACAGCCGCCCGAAGGAGCAGTCCGAGGAGGACAAGGCTGCAAATAAGCCTCTTGAATATGAGGACTATATCGAGGTGGAAACTCTCAACAGCATGGTCCCGCTCTGGAAGAAGAACAAGAACGAGCTGAAAGAGGAGGACTACAAGCACTTCTACACCGAGAAGTTCCTCGACTACAACGAGCCTATCAAGTATGCTCATGTCAAGAATGAGGGCGTTCCAAGCTACAATGCCCTGCTGTATATCCCGTCAAAAGCTCCTTTCGACTACTACTCAAAGGAATACGAAAAGGGTCTCCAGCTCTATTCAAACGGAATCCTCATCATGGACAAGTGTGCAGACCTGCTTCCCGATTATTTCAGCTTCGTAAAGGGACTTGTGGACAGCGAGGACTTATCTCTCAATATCTCCCGTGAAATGCTCCAGCACGACAGACAGCTCAAGGTCATTGCTAAGAGCATCGAAAAGACTGTTACCGGTGAGCTGAAAAAAATGCTCAAGAATGAGCGTGAGAAGTATGAGGAATTCTGGAACGCTTTCGGTTTACAGCTTAAATTCGGCGTTTACAGTGATTTCGGCATGAACAAGGAAAAGTTACAGGACTTACTGCTGTTCACCTCATCAAAGGAGAAAAAGCTGGTAACTCTCGACGAATACGTTACAGCAATGCGTGAGGAGCAGAAGTATATCTACTACGCAACAGGCGAGAGCGTGGCACGTATCGAGCAGTTACCGCAGACAGAGCTTGTCAAGGACAACGGCTATGAGATACTCTACCTGACCGACAGCGTGGACGAGTTTGCAGTAAAGGCACTCCGCAGCTACAAGGACAAGGAGTTCAAGTCGGTATCCGCTGACGACCTCGGACTTGAAAATACCGAGAAGAAAGAGGAGATAAAGGCTAAGGAGGAGGAAAACTCCGACCTGCTGAAAGACCTTGCTTCTGCTCTTGACGGCAAGGTTACAAAGGTCATCCTCTCACAGAGACTGAAGTCCCACCCCGTATGCCTTACAAGCGAGGGCGAGATTTCGCTGGAAATGGAAAAGGTGCTCAACGCAATGCCTACCGACCAGAAGGTACACGCACAGAGGGTACTGGAGCTGAATCCCGAGCACGAGATATTCGGCAAGCTGAAAGCTCTCGGAGACAGCGGCGACAAGGACAAGCTGGGCAAATACGCAAAGCTCCTCTACGATCAGGCACTTCTCATCGAGAGCATAGCTATCGAAGACCCTGTTGAATTCTCAAATCTTATCTGCGAGCTTATGTAAAATTTAGTCAGTTGTCAGAAATCAGAAAGTAGGTCTCAGATGTCAGGTATCAGGTTGTAGGGGAGCCCGCCCTCGGGCTCCCGATGATCACGCTGAAATTAAAATGACCCTGTGTAGGGGCGCTTTCCGAGCGCCCGTGCCGTTCACATAAAATATCCTGAATAAAAATGTAGGGGCGCACAGTGTGCGCCCTTTGTTTTTGATGTTATGTTGATATTTTTGTAGGGGCGGATATTATCCGCCCGTTGGTTACGTAACAAATATCAATAGAACGATGTAGGGAACGCCGCCTCGGCGTTCCATGTTAACGTAACAAACATCAATTCCATATTTATTACATGAATGATTTATGTATCAATATAATTATTGCGAACGGCAAATGTCATCGATTCATCGTGGAACGCCGAGGGCGGCGTTCCCTACATTGGTATCATGTAATTTAATGCGTAAGGCACGGGGCGATGTAGGCATCGCCCCCTACTTACTACTCACTGATTTCTGACAACTAAATAGCTTCTTTGATGGCAGTTTTAGCCTTTGATACGATGGTTCGGTCGTTTTCGTAGGACAGGATATTTGCGGCGTAGGATATATCCACCCATCTTATCTCCGCTATCTCGTCCTCCTGCGGAACAAAGTCCACATTTTTTGCCTTTGCCAGAAAGTACACCACGACCTTTATCGTGTCCTTTTTCGGCGAATAGGTGACAGTTTCCCTGAATGTGGGGTCGATTATCACATCGATGGAGGTCTCCTCCATTATCTCACGGCGAGCTGTCTGCACCTCTGTCTCTCCTT
The DNA here is from genome assembly GCA_017479805.1 of Ruminococcus sp. GTDB lineage: Bacteria > Bacillota > Clostridia > Oscillospirales > Ruminococcaceae > Ruminococcus. The sequence goes on along the minus strand of JAFVBU010000238.1, from coordinate 853 downwards.
TTTCCACGTGTCCTTTCGGGAAAGACCAGTGTCCGCTGTTGATATGCTTTATCAGCAGTATTTCCGTGTTGCCGTGAAATTTGCGGTAGACTATTGCTCCGCATGATTTCTCGTGTAGCATTTTTATTCCTTTCCTGCCCCGAAAATTCGGGCATGATGAAGCTGTCGGGAACAGCTTTTTATAGTAGTTCACAAATATTATACCATATTTTGTTCAATTTGTCCATAGCATACACTTAAAAAATATTGATGTATAGAACATTAAATTTCGGGCATTATATCCCCAAGGAGATGATATTTATGAGTAAAAAGAAGAAAAATATACCCGTACCCGACCCTGAAAGAAGCGAACTTGAGTACACTCTCCCGTCTGCTTCCATGAGCGATATGACAGGGCTTATCCCTGCCGATATCACCGACGAGGGCGAAAGAGACAGCTATAACGATGTTATCCCGTATATCCCTCGCTCGGAACGCAGTAAGTAGAAAAATAGTAGGGGGCGATGCCCACATCGCCCCTTGCCGTTCGCACAAAATATCCTGAACCAATTTGTAGGGGCGCACATTGTGCGCCCTTCAGAGTGTCAAAAAACCTAAAATCGGGACGTCGAGGACGCCGTCCCCTACAAAATAATTTACGTAGAATAGCCAAATTGTAGGGGCGCTTTCCGAGCGCCCGTGCCGTTCACGTAATAATTTCTTGAAACAAAATGTAGGGGCGGATATCATCCGCCCGAGGATAACCGTACAAATATTGGGAGAATATTGTAGGGAACGCCGCACTTGACACGTGCCCAGCCCCTTTGTCACTTCGTGACATTTCCCCACACTGTGGGGAATCACCCGACGTCCC
>JAFVBU010000237.1 GCA_017479805.1 Ruminococcus sp. | reverse complement strand
CACAAGGTAATGACTGAGTATGTAACTCCGCAGACCACTTTTGAGGAGCTTTACCTTTATATCAACCGCCTGATAAGTGAAGGCGGATTTATAAACCTCGATTTTATGGGCAATCTGGGGCACTCCATCGTGAAAAGCAAGAACGAGCGTGTCTATACGGAAAAGGGGAATCATCTGCCGCTGTCGTCCGTCGAGTATTTTACATTCGAGCCCCATATCAGTATCCCGAATTCTAAGTACGGGTACAAAAAAGAGAATATTTATTATTTTTCAAACGGAAAAATCGCTGAATTATAAGCGTGATGATATAGCGCTCCATATTCGCACGCCGTTCCCTGCAAAATACATTTGACTAAGCGGCTGACATTAGCGTCAGCCGTTTTTTTGCATAAATCAACTACAGTCGAAAAAATGCTGGTTTTTAATGATATAACAAATATAAAAACGCCGGTACGTCCTTAACTATGCAAATAAATAAAACTACAAAAATAGACTACAGTCAAAAAAGCTGACAGCTAAAAATGCAAAGCAATGCTCCAACTTCGACATTATCCGCACCTGAACTATGCTATAATTGAAACAAATAATGCGTAAAAGGTGATAGACGGTATGAAAAATAAGGGCGGTATAAGAAATAATAAGGGTGCGGCGAAGGTGCTGCTGTTTACGGCTGAACTGGCGGCAGGCTTCGTTTTTTCGGGTACTCATATGAGCGGCGCTTCGGCATTTGCGGATATTTCCATTGCAGGTGCGGCAGGGCTGGCAGGAAGTGCGGCGGTGCTCCTCGGAAGTCTGCTCTACAGCTTTATCAGCGGAAGCGTGGGGCGGAATATCGTGAAGCTGGCGGCAATGGTGCTGATACTCATTGCAAAGCTGCTCATGGACAACAAGCGAGACCCTCGCTCAAACGGCATATTCACCGCAATATGCGTGCTCCTTGCAGGCACGGCGGTCTCGGCGGTTATCGGTGAGCTTTTCTACAAGCTGATATTCTACATTTTCTACAGCTCCCTTGCAGGCTTCACGGCGTACTCCCTCAGCCGAATTGCCGAGGATGTGAAAAAGGGGCGGTCGGCTGACCTGACCGCAGGCTCGGGCTGCTTTTATGCGGTGGTGTTCACCATTTACGAGGCGTCGCTCTGTTCGGTGGATATGCCGCTGCTGAATATCGGCATTATCACAGGTGCGGCGGTGACGGTAACTGCGGCGCATTTCTACGGCTATATCGGCGGTGTTATCTGCGGCTCGCTGACCGTTTGTGCGTCCTTTCTCGCCTCAGCCGAAACAGGCATGACGGTGGTTCTTCTGCCTGCGGTGGGACTTTTCACAGGCTATCTCCCACGCAGGAGAGCGTCGGTCTCGGCAGGCATATTCTGCGCCGCAGGCTTCATGCTTATGGTGCTCACGGGAATGACCGAAAACGGGATCGATATCATGCTGAACTACATTCTCGGAGCAGGAATTTTCCTTGCGGTCTCGCCCTATTTCTCGGACAAGCGCATACGCACACAGGCGCAGTACATCGCCGAAATGCCGATGATACTGGAAAAACGGAGCAGCTTTATGTCCGATTCCATCGGCAGCATAAGACGGGAAACGGCACAGCTTGCGGCGGTGCTTGCCAAGCAGAAAAAGGCTGAGATACAGACGGTGAACGAGCTTGTTAAGGTGTGCGACAAATGCTACCGCCGACACCTTTGCAGACGGCAGGGGAGCACCTCGCAAAAAGGGCTGGAGCGGCTGAATGTGATGATGGAGATATCGCAGGAGAACTTTCCGCAGGAGCTTGATACCTGCATACGCCGAAACGAGCTTATCCGTGCACGGAACAAAATGATACACAGCGACACTCTGGCGAAGCTGATGGAAATGCGTACCGCCGACTGCCGTGGACTGCTGGGGGAGCAGATGAGGATGACGGAGGATATCATAAGGACGATGGGCAGCGTTCCGAAGCTGCGCCGCTCTGAGCCTATAAGCCGCCGTATGCGTGAAAAGCTGGAGAAGTTCGGGTTCGTGCCGTCCTATGTGACAGCCTATTACAACAACTCGGGGCGCTTGCTGGCGGAGATGTATTTTTCAGCGGAAAATGCGCCCAACTCGGTGACGAGGATATGCGACCTTATCTCCGACGAGCTGCGGACGGCGTTCAGCATATCCGAGCCTGTGAACTCGGGGAAAGAGGTGCGGCTGAGACTTTTTGAAAAGCCTGCCTACAGCCTTGAGGTGTGCACCGCTTCACGGAGGGCTGAGGGCTCGGAGGAGAGCGGCGACACGTTCACGGTGTTCAGCGACGGCACGGGAACGGGCTATGTGCTCCTTTCCGACGGCATGGGCAGCGGCAGGGATGCGGCTTTTGAATCGGGGCTGACAGCGGAGCTTTTCAAGCGCCTGACCACCTGCGGTGCGGACTGCATGACGGCGGTGAAAATGATTAATTCCATCATGCTGACCAAGTCCACGGAGGAGAATTTTGCCACCCTTGATGTGCTGAGGATAGACCTTGACACCTGCGGTCTGACCGTGATAAAATCGGGAGCTGCGCCTACCGTTATCCGCCACGGCAGGGAAGTGACGAAGGTGTCTGCACGCACCTTTCCTGTGGGGATGTACGAACGCTCTGAGGCTTACGTTACGGACTGCGAATTCTCCGAGGGCGACATTGCCATTATGTTCTCGGACGGTGTCAGCGAGAACGAGTATCTTTTCATAAAAGAGCTTCTTCTGCGAAGCGACGACCTGAAAAATATCGTGGACGAAATATGCTCCAAAGCGCCCAAGTTCAGCCATTCGGACAGAACTGACGATGTGACCGTGATAGGCGTAAGGGTCGTTAGTGCATAGTGCATAATGAGCGGAAGCTGTATGTTGATAGTGAACATCTCATTATGTTGATTATGTAATAATTTAGTCACAATTTAACCTTTGTCCCATGTTATTATCAACAAAGTCTAAAGGGGGTTTTTCTTTTTTAATATAGCAATATGCACAGTTTATAGGCTGTAATATTAGCATATAATCTGAAATTTAGTTTATAATTACAAAAATGCTTGAATAATTTCTCATTTTCTGATAAAATGATAATAGCAAAGGAGGCTGAAATTATGTCCGCAAATATGAATAACAATCCGAACGATTTTCCGCTGTATCTGTTTTATCAGGGAAAAAACTATGAGTCATATAAATTCTTCGGCGTACACATCAGAAAAAAAGGCCGTGGCAAGATCTTCACTTTCAGAGTGTGGGCACCTAATGCCGTAAGCGTTTCTGTGGTCGGAGATTTCAATAACTGGGACAGATCAGTGAATAAAATGGAACTTATCGCTGACGGAGTGTGGGAGGCTGAGATAACCAAGCTGAAGCAGTTCGACACGTATAAGTACAGCATTGAAACTCAGGACGGAAGAATCCTTATGAAAGCCGATCCTTATGCACCGCATTTTGAAACACGTCCCGCTACAGCTTCCAAGATCTTTGAGAGCAGCTACGAGTGGAATGATGCTGAATGGTTTGAGAAGAAAAAGGAGAGCAGCATTTACAAAAGCCCCGTGAATATCTATGAGGTACACCTCAGTTCATGGAAAAATTACGGAAATGAAGTTTTCCTTGACTATATCACCTTCGCAAAGGAAATAATACCTTATCTGAAAAAAATGTCGTATACCCATATCGAGTTCATGCCGCTTACGGAATATCCCTTTGACGGTTCGTGGGGATATCAGGTTACGGGCTACTTTGCCCCGACCTCACGCTACGGCACTCCCGATGATATGAGAAAGATGATCGACCTTTTCCATGAGGCAGGCATCGGTGTCATACTCGACTGGGTACCTGCTCACTTCCCGAAGGATGAGGCAGGTCTTTATGAATTCGACGGCACCTGCTGCTATGAGTATACCGACGACCGCAAAAAGGAACATAAATCATGGGGCACCCGTGTCTTTGACTACGGCAAGGCAGAGGTGTGCTCTTTCCTCATTTCCAGTGCGAATTACTGGTTCGATGAATTCCACGTTGACGGTCTGAGAGTTGACGCTGTCGCTTCAATGCTCTATCTTGACTATGACAGGCGTGACGGTGAATGGGCTGCCAATATCCACGGCGGCAACGAGAATCTCGAAGCAGTAGAATTTCTACAGCATCTCAACGAGGCTGTTTTTGCAAAGCACCCCGACGCTCTTATGATAGCCGAGGAGTCAACTGCATGGCCTCTCGTTACAAGACCTACCGATATCGGCGGTCTCGGCTTCAATTTCAAATGGAATATGGGCTGGATGAACGATATGCTCAGCTATATGTCGCTCGATCCGATATACCGTGCTTTTAACCATGACAAGCTCACATTCTCTTTCTTCTATGCATTCTCCGAGAACTATATCCTCCCGATCTCACATGACGAGGTAGTTTACGGAAAATGCTCCATGATAAACAAGATGCCCGGCGAGTATGAACAGAAATTCGCCTCGTACCGTGCTTTCCTTGCCTATATGACTGCTCATCCCGGCAAGAAGCTGCTTTTCATGGGACAGGAATTCGGTCAGGAGAAGGAATGGGACTACAAGAGTCAGCTTGACTGGGAACTTATGGAAAAGGATACGCACAGGGATCTACAGAAATTCTCCGAAAAGCTGAATAAATTCTATTTGCAGAATTCTCCTCTCTGGGAGAACGACGATTCATGGAACGGTTTTAGCTGGATATCCAACGACGACTATAAACAGAGCGTTATCGCTTTCAGACGTATAGATGACAGCGGCGAGGAGATAATCGCTGTCTGCAACTTTGTCCCCGTTGAAAGGAGAGATTACAGAATAGGCGTACCTTTCAAGGGCAAGTACAAGCTGGTGTTCAACACCGATGCCGCTGAGTTCGGCGGTACAGGCGTTACCGAGACATCCTTCAAATCCGAGGATATCCCTATGCACGGCTTCGACGACAGCATCTCAATGACCCTCGCACCCCTTTCAGTCATCTATCTGAAATATGCACCCGTAAAGAAAAGAGCCTCAAAAAAAGACGGCTCGGCTAAGGACGAAAAAACAGAAACAAAAACAAGAAAACGTTCATCAAAAGCTAAAATAGAAGAATGAAACTCCGACATTTCAGCACAGAACAGATCAAAGACTCAGGAGGAATACTATGAATACAAAAAAGAGAGTAGTTGCAATGCTCCTTGCAGGAGGTCAGGGAAGCAGACTGTATGCTCTTACAAAAAATGTAGCTAAACCCGCAGTACCCTACGGCGGCAAGTACCGCCTTATCGATTTCCCTCTCTCAAACTGCACCAACTCAGGTATCGATACCGTCGGTGTCCTCACCCAGTATCAGCCGCTGGTGCTCAATGAATATATCGGTAACGGCGAACCGTGGGATCTTGACAAAATGAACGGCGGCGTACACGTGCTTCCGCCGTACGAAACTCAGACAGGCGCTTCATGGTACGAAGGCACTGCCAATGCCATCTATCAGAATATCCGTTTTATCGAACGCTATGACCCTAAGTATGTAGTGGTCCTCGGCGGCGATCACATCTATAAGATGGACTATTCAAAGATGATAGATTTCCATGAGGAGAACGAGGCTGACTGCACCATCTCCGTTATCAACGTTCCAAAGGCTGAGGCTTCACGCTTCGGCATCATGATAACCGACGACAACGATCAGGTCATCGACTTCGTTGAAAAACCAAAGGAACCGAAATCAACTCTCGCTTCAATGGGCATATATGTATTCAGCTGGGACAAGCTGAAAAAGTACCTCATCGAAAACGAGAACGACGCAAATGCAAAGCGTGAGCGCAAGGAAAAGTGGTCTAAGGACTTCGGCAAGGATATCATCACATCTATGCTGAGAGACAAGCAGAGACTTTTCGCTTACGAATTCGAGGGCTACTGGAAGGACGTTGGAACTCTCGATTCTCTCTGGGAAGCTAATATGGATCTTCTCAGCCCGAATCTTCCTATGAATCTCTATGACCCCAACTGGAAGATATATTCACGAAACAAGAATATGCCTCCGCAGTATATCGGAGACTCCGCTAACATCGAAAACTCCATGATCTCTGAGGGAAGCGTTATCGACGGAACTGTTGATTTCTCAGTGATCTTCCAGGGCGTTACCATCGAAAAGGGCGCTACAGTAAACTACAGCATAGTTATGCCCGGTACTGTTATCAAGGCAGGCGCTGTTGTTGAGTACGCTATAGTCGGCTCGGATACCGTTATCGAAAACGGCGCCAAGATCGGTGTAAGTCCTGAAACTGTTGAAGACAAGGCTGACTGGGGCATCGCTGTTGTGGGACACAATGTAACTGTTTCCGCAAACAAGACTGTTCAGCCTAAGCAGATCATCAGCGAAGATATTTGATCGGAGGAGTTTTAGTATGAGTGTTAATTATAATGTTTTAGGATTGATCTTTGCAAGTCTGCATGATAAGAATGTAAGCGAACTTACCGACCAGAGAACTATGGGCTCGATACCTTTCGGCGGACGTTACCGCCTTATCGATTTCCCTCTGTCAAGTATGGTCAATTCAAATATCGCAGAGGTCGGAGTTATAACAAAGGCGAATTACGGCTCTCTCCTCGATCATCTCGGCTCAGGCAGAGACTGGGATCTTTCACGTAAAAAGGGCGGTCTGCACCTGCTTCCGCCGTTCATCCACAGCTCGGGTGAGATATACAAGGGCAGACTGGACGCTCTCAATAAGGTCTGGAACTTTGTTTCACATTCACCTGCACAGTACGTTATCATGGCTAACTGCGATGTTATCACAAGCATCGACTATAACCCCGTACTCAAGCAGCACATGGAGTCAGGCGCTGATATAACCCTTATCTACAGCGAGGGCTTCTATGACTATTCCACAAACCGTGGTGCAACTATCATCGATTTCGACGAGAACAACTGCCTTAAAGATGTTCTTTTCGATCCGCTTCTCTCAGGCAAATGCAAGCTGTGGCTGGAAAGCTGCATAGTTACAAAGGAATTCCTCTGGAATACCATCATTGACGCAAAGAGCCGTGGAGAAGTCAGCTTCACACGATATATTTTACAGGAGAACCGCAGCAAGTTCAAGATCATGGGCTACAAGCATGACGAGTTCTTTACAAGAATAGACAATATCGGCAACTACTACAAGGCTAATATGATGCTTCTGGAATCCGACAAGAGAAACGGTCTTTTCAGGGAGAATATGCCTATTTATACCAAGATCGGCGACAACGGCCCTGTTAAGTACGGTGTCAAGGCAAGCGTTAAGAATTCGCTTATCGCAGACGGATGTATCATCGAGGGAACTGTTGAGAATTCCGTCCTTTTCCGTGGCGTAAAGGTGGGCAAGGATTCTGTTGTAAGAGACTGCGTACTGCTTCAGGGCACTACAGTCGGCAAGGAATGCGGAGTTACTGCGGTCATCGCTGACAAGAACGCAACTGTCACCGACGGCAGAGTAATAACGGGTTCACCGACATATCCTATTTATATCGACAAAAACGGAAGACTCTGATGGTGGTGATCGTCATATGAAAATACTATTTGCAGCCAGCGAAGCTGTGCCTTATGCAGCTTCAGGCGGACTTGCCGATGTAACGGGTTCGCTCCCGAAGGAGTTCTGTGCAAAGGGTCACGACTGCCGTGTTGTTATACCGCTGTACAAATCCATCCCCGAGGAGCTCAGGAAGAACATGATACTGGTGAAGAATATCACCGTTGATGTATCATGGAGAAAGCAGTATTGCGGTATCTTCAAGGCTGTCAATAACGGCATAACCTATTACTTCATCGACAACGAGTACTATTTCAACAGAGACGGACTTTACGGCTTCTACGACGACTGCGAGAGATTCGTTTTCTTCGACCGTGCCGTTCTGGAAATGCTGAAATATATCGGGTTCATCCCCGATATCATCAACTGCAATGACTGGCAGACTGCGCTTATCCCTGTGTACTACAGCATATACTACAAGTACCAGCAGGGCTACAGCAACATCAAGAATGTCATTACTATACACAATATCGAATATCAGGGCAAATACGGCAAGGAGACCCTCACCGAGCTGATGGGTATACCGATGTATAACGCCAATCTGCTTGACTATGACGGCTATGTGAATATGCTCAAAGGCGCTATCGAGACTTCTGACAAGATTATCACTGTCAGCCCAAGCTATGCGTGGGAGATACTCGACCCGTGGTATGCTCACGGTCTGGACAGGATACTGGTGACAAAGCAGTACAAGCTGAGAGGAATACTGAACGGCATCGACACAGAGCTGTACGATCCCGAAAAGGATAAGTATACTGTCAAGCATTACTCCAAAACCGACCTTTCGGGCAAGGCTGTCTGTAAGAGTGCCCTCTGCGAGGAGCTGGGACTGCAAAAGAGCGACGGTCCTATAATCGGTATGGTGTCACGTTTCGTCACACATAAGGGCATCGACCTTATCAGGTGTGTGTTCGACGACCTGATAAAGCTGGGCATACGCTTTGCGATTTTAGGAAGCGGCGATAAGATGTATGAGGACTTCTTCCGTGAGATGGCTTCAAGGTACGAGGGAAAGGTGTCTGTCACCCTCGGTTTCGTGCCCGAGCTTTCACATAGGATATATGCAGGTTCTGATATGTTCCTTATGCCGTCACAGAGCGAGCCCTGCGGTCTGGCACAAATGATATCCATGAGATACGGCACTGTCCCGATAGTCCGTGAAACAGGCGGTCTGAGAGATTCTGTCCGTGACAACGGCGGTACAAACGGCAACGGCTTCACGTTCAAGACATATAATGCAAACGATATGCTGGACGCTATTAAACGTGCTGTCAAGGTCTACGAGGACAAACCAAACTGGCAGCAGCTCATGCAGCGTGCTATGGACTGCGACTATAGCTGGTCAGCCTCCGCCGATATGTATATGGAAACATACAACGAGATACTTGATAAATAAGTGAATAAAAAAATTCCCGAATGTGATGTTCGGGAATTTTTGCTTTATACAACTTTTGTGTTTGTGGATCGTGAAAATTACGAAGACGTCCGGCACTTGCCGATCAACTGAATATCTAAGCACTAATAACTTAAATATACATGGCATTCATTGCTGTGATATACTCGATGGATGGGACGAAAGTGCCTTTGTGGCGGTCGCCACGGTACATTTCCTTGCCGTGCTTATAGGCTATGACCTGCGCTATGGGGAAAGGCACCCACACTCCGTCGTCGAGGGGAGTGGTGGAGAATATCAAGCCGTCGTCGAGGCGCTTGAAGCTGAGGGTATTTTTCAGATTTTTGTGGATATACAGCAGGTCGCCGTCGAATATCATCAGGTTCAGCTTATTTCTCGGGGCATTTTCCGCAATAAAATTATTTACGATCTCGAAACGTGCCCTCTCGTTGGGGACGGACTTTTCGAGGTGTGCATTTACGTCATCAAGAAGCGACAGGAAGAATCGCTCGGAATCGGTGTCGCCTGACTGGACGGCAGAATATCGGTGGTTATGTCTGCCGTTGAAGATAGTGCCGTTGTGTATCATCGTCCACTCTCTGCCAGAGATATCGAAACCTGTGAACGGGTGGCAGTTTTCATATTTAATAGAACCGACAGTTGCGAATCTGATATGAGCAAGCGCAGTTTTCTGAGGTGGGAGAGTGTCGATGACATCCGAGATAAAAAGGCTTTGTTCAGCGCTTTCAGCCTCTTTCAGTATCTCACGCTTCCCGTCACATTCGTACATCATTCCCCATCCGTGAGGATGCCTTACGCTGTGAGAGAAGAATGTTCTGAGATAGTCGGATATGTCAGTATTTTTTGCAGATGTGAAGCCCAGAAGCTCGCACATATCATATCACCGCCTTAACTGTAGATGTTTTTGTCAATAATGCTGTTACAGACCTTGCGCCCGTTGAATTTTTCACGCTCGAAAGCGATTATTTCCAGCGCTTTCGGTTCGTCGGAGAAATATTCGCTCATTTCCGCAAGCACATTTTCGCCACGGCTCAGAAGTTCCTCATCGGGAGCGAAAAGAGCCGCATTTTTATGGTCGCTGACCGCTTTTTCCTGCAATTCCGAGGTAAAGCTGAAATCGGGGAGAGACAGCAGATAAAGAATGAGAAGATGGGCAAATTCAAGGTCTTTGCTGTCGATGCCCAAAGGTGCTGACGGGTTAAGGTCGAACATTCTCAGCTCGATATGGTCAACGCCGTTTTCGGCTAAATTAGCAAGGCTGTTCGCACCCTTCGGCTTCAGCCTTATGGGGAGATACAGCTCACTTGCGGAGAACAGCGAACCTGTTACGATGTGCTTTTGTATGCTTCCTGTGAATGTGCGGAGGTCACGGTGATCCAGCACAGGCAGGAATTTATTCCAGTAGCCTCTTTTGCTGTTGCGGAGGGAGGAATATTTGCTGAGTACTATGCCGCTTTTTCCGTCGCCGTCCAGTGAAGCGTCGTAATAGGGACTTGAAGCGGTCAGCAGTACCAGCAGGTAGCTGTGCACCATAAGCTGTTTGTAAAGCCTCATATACAGCTTGTCACGGAAGCTGTGGAAGTCCTCATTTTCGGTGTTCAGTTCGTGCAGATATTCCTCGGCAAAGGAGAAGTTGAAGTGTATCCCCGAAAAAAGCATGAGCCTTTTGCCGTATTTCTGCTCCAGAACCTCACGGTAGCTGCGCTTTGAGGAGTGGTCGCCGACGAAGTCAGCAATGGGGATATCGTCCTCGGAGTCGATATGGGGAGGATTGCTGTAGAGCCAGATACTCTCACCCATCTTCTCCAAAACCTTTCGTGTCTTTCGGTCGAGGTCAGCAAGTGCGTTTACAGCCTCGTCAATGCTTTCGCAAACGGGTGTCACCAGCTCTATCTGATTCTCGCAGAAATCACGGGTGATATGCTCGTCATTTCCGAAAGGATGGGCAGTCTGAGCAAGTCTGCCGTGGCTGTCAACTCTCAGTGTTTCACGCTCGAGACCGAATTTGCCTTTATAGAAATATTCACTTTTATTCATGGTATCACCTCATATAGCTGCGTACTGCTCAATGAAATGCCTGATAGGAACTCCCTCGGCAAGTCCGCTTACCATTACTCTTGCGGGATTGGTGCTTCTTTCGGCTCTTTCATAGAGCGGTCGGAGGAGCACTTCCTCACCCATATTTCGCTGTTTCAGACCCTCTGCGGCAATGTCGAGTATCCTTATGAGCTGTGCGGATATCTCGGACTTGTTCAAATCGTCGGGAAGCTCACGCTTTGACAGCAGCTTCTGCAATTCGGACGGGCTGTAGCCGTGGGAATAGATAACAGTGTCGTTTTCAAGAAGCTCTTTCAGCTCGTAAAGTTTGTATTTAAGTCCCGTGTGGAATGCCGCAACTGTCATTGCTTCCGAAAGGGGCTGACAACATGAGCTTCTGTACTCGATAGTTCCCCTGAAAGTCAGATCCTCGAACTTAAAAGTGCGAAGATGCTCAATATCGCTGTCCTCGGGGCTGAATGTGATCTTTCTGTAGCGTTCGCCGTCAAAATATTCGCCCTCGATGGTGTTTTTCGAGAAGTATTCATTGACGGTCACGGGAGTGAAGTCCACATATTTGCCGTCACGCATGGTGCAGTAGATTGACTGCGTTCCTATGTAGTCGATAAGCTCATCGACGCTTCCCACTGACTTGGCAAACATACCGATATTATGGGGATTGTAGCCCTGCATACTGTGTTCCCAGAGCATATTCCTTGAACACAGAAACTGCGGAAACTCGGGGAGGTAGGAGTTTGCGAAAAGTATTGATTTATACGGCTCAAGCAGACCGAAAACGTTTATCACGTCGGTGAGCTGGTCGTAGTCAACGTCAAGCTGTACCTGCGAAGCGCTGGTGAATGTTCCGAAATCGGGACGGTCGTGGAAGCGCATCTCCACCTCAGAGGTATGCTGTGGGTAGGAGTGCAGATAGTGATAGAGCATACGGTAGCGCTCGTTGGGGATGGGTTTGTTGTGGTTGATATCGGCATGGGGATTCATGCCCATTCCCGTAAGCGTGTAGCCGTAGCCTGCAAATCGGGAATTGAGAAAGCGGCAGTAATCCTCAAACCTGTTCTTCACCTCGAAAAGACCTGTTGCCTTGCCGAATGAAAGCTCCAGATTGGAGTAGGAGCAGTCAAAGGAAAGGATATCGCCTGTGGGAGCGTGCTTGACGGAAGTGATATTTCCGTCTGCATCCTGACCTGCGGCTTTGAAGCCGAAGTGCTCGGAAAAGTCCGAAGCAACCTGCAGGGAAACAGTCTCGTCCACGGGCTTACAGGAGAGATCGACAATGGGCATTTCTATCTCAATGCCGATATAATCGGGTCTTTTTGGCTTGGTCGGGGCAATGTATTTATCGTAGACCGCATTGCGGATAGTATCTTTCATAAGTGTCACCTCACAGATCGGCAGTTTTTACCTGACGGACATTTTTGATTTTCCGCAGTCTGCGGAGAACAGCAGTAACGTCTGCGTCACTCAGCTCCACATCCGCAGTAAAATGTGAAAAAGCTATGCCTGAACTGTCTGTCACTACATTAGCTGTATGATTGAGAATGTTGCCGTTAGTACGTCTGATCACCTTGGTTATCTCGCTGACCAGACCGATTCTGTCAAGGGATATAACTTCAATACGCTTCATAGTATCACATCCATATAGGTATAATAGGGTTTGGGGTATGATACCGATACATTCTGACTTTTTTATCGTACAGAAATATCGGGACGGCGGCAGGTGCACATTATAACATCTTTAATAAGTGTAGTAAAAGCTATTATAAAACACATGGTACCGCCTCCTAAAGCATATTAATTCACTATGATTTAATTATACAGCAAAACAGTAGGCTATGTCAATAGCAAATTTATATTTTACATATTGATAATACCAATAGCTCGTTCTCAGTATCAGATATAATACATGGGCTCGGCATCCATTTCGTTCTGTTTTTCGGTATATTTGTCAGTAAGCGCTTTCAGTGTCAGGTCGGCAGAGAAGCTGTGGAGATAGTCTGTCACAGGCGACCAGAGACATTCGTCGATAGCAGCGGCAGCAGCAGGAGCGAGGGTCTCGTTGAAGGTCGATGAGTTGAGGATGGTGTTGTCGAGAGCGTTGATTATCTCGTTGAGGGTGATATCCGAAGCGCCCCTTGTGAGAACATAACCGCCGCTTGCACCCTTGACACTTCCGATTATCTTGGCTTGTCTCAGCAGAGGAAGTATCTGTTCGAGGTATTTTGCGGAAATATTGTTGCGCTTGGAAATGGAAGCGACCTTAACGATATTCCCGTTCTCGGAATTGACAGCGATATCCATAAGAGCAATGATACCGCATTCCACTTTGGTTGATATTTTCATATATATCATCTCCTTATAATGTTTACTATTCCTATTTATATACTAAGTATAGCATACTCGTAGGAATTATGCAAGTAGGTGGAGATATAATTTTATTTTATAACCAATGATAAAAAGGTATCAGGTGTCAGGACGGCGAAATGATGAAAACCGGTAAAATGTAGGGGCGCACATTGTGCGCCCGTGGGGGTGTATATTATTGCTGCCTTGTAGGGGCTGCCTTTGGCAGCCCTTAGATATTGATAAATGTTTCGTCACAGCAACGGAGAATAGACAAAAAGTAGGGGCTGATGCCCACATCAGCCCCTTTATGATAATATTCAGATAGTTTTCAACTCAACCGCTGATGATCGAAAAATACGCCTGTTTATTGCGTGGGTCAAAATGTTTATATGTGCCGTTTACAAAAACTCTGTCCTTTTCACATCGTGCAGGTGACAGGGTGAACAAGCCGTTTCTGCGGTGGGCGGCGGCGAAATATCTGCCGCTTCCGCTGTATTTGTGGGTCAGTATTCTTCCATCGCTTGCAAGGAGCAGACCGTTCTGAGTGACGGTTGCTGTGACGGTAAGACCGTTTTCGCTGACGGAGCGCAAGGTCGTGCCGTTGGCGATACAGTGGGCTTTCTCGGGTGAGAGAGCTGTGTCCTGTGCAAAGCGTTTCAGAAAAGCGGCGGTCATGGTTTCCGTATCGTAAAGCCGTGTGAATATCTCCTCCGCATACTCCGTATAAAGCGTAGGAAGCTCTGAGCGCACCTTTTCGGAAATGCCGTTGAGAGCGTCGGAAAAGCTCCTGCGGTCACTGAAATAGTCGGGAATATCTATGTATTCGAGGGGGATAAGGTCGGGATAAATATACGAAGCCGCATTCTCGTAAGCGTGGTGAAGCCTGCCGTTGGGGGAAAAATAGGTCATAGCGACAGCATGGGGGAGACAGCAGATATCGCAGAGCATATGCACTGCACGTGCAAGATATCCCGAAGCCTGCATAATAAAGCCCGAACGGTACATGGCCAGCGCCATAGTGTAGTCCTCCTCAAGCATGGAACGGGCGCTTTTGCCGAAGTGACCGAGGGCATTTTTGTAATAGCCGCAGACAGGGGAGACCGCCTTGCCCGACAGGTCGGCAGAGCAGTAGTAATGCTGTCCCGTACCCTTTTCGTGGTCGCCCTTTTTGTCGGGCTTTGTCACTGCATGGAGCATATATCTGAGCATGGGCTGAACTATCGCCGCCGCTTCGGGAAAGTCCTTTCGGAGCAGTTCAAGTCCACGTTCAAGCAGAACATGGTGCACCGAGGAACGGGCGATACCCCTGCTTTTCAGTGAATCCGAGAAGCTGTCGAGCATAAACACAGTATTTTTTAATTTTCCCATTTTTGTCACAACCTTTCTTATATAGTATATCTTATTTTTGAGGAATTTTCAAGAGTTGGAGAAAAATATGTGGAATTGGTACAGTAATTTCGGCTCGGTTATGCCAAACAAATTATTTACACTATCTTGACAGTGCTGAGTAGATATGTTACAATAAAATTATAACATATAGCAAGTTCGCTCGAACCGTGAGAATAAACAGCTCAGAAATACCGCAATGGGGAGATCAGCCGTGAGGAGTATAACCAGTGGAGATATAGGTATCCGAGGTCGGAAGCGGAGCGGAATGAGGCTGCTCATAGGGCATTGAAAGAGGATAACAATGGATAAACAGCAGGCTGTGAAAGAATACATTAACGAGGAAACAGGAATTATAGTTTCCAAAAAATTACTTTCATTTATAATGAATCCGCAAAAGCTTGAGGGCTTGAATAATATTGCACTAAAAGAAATCGTAATCGAATATGCCCCCATATACCAAAGGTTCAGATTTATGCTTGATGGTCCGCAAGAGAGAAGCTGGCTTGTATTTTTTGAAATATCACTTATGTGCCGTATATCACATAAGCCTGAATTAGAAAAAATCTTAGGTATATCAGAATAATACAAAAAGAGCTATCCGATTCGTAAATTGAATCAGATAGCTCTTATCTTTTCAGACAGAATATTTATAACTGTTGCCGATAATCGAGAATTGTTGCCAAATCGTTGCCACTGTTATCATGATAACAGTTAAAACAACGTATTTACGCCGTTTGTGAACGGCTTCGCATTATTCCCACTCCTCAAATCGCTCCCAGACTTAAACAATTTTGTTTAGGTGATTTGAGCTGTGGTATCTCAGTTATCCATTTTGCTCTGTATGATACTCGGCCGCTGATCTCCCGTTATCAATTTGTTATCGCCTTGATAACGAATCGTGCGACTTGTGGAGACAATGTGTGCCTGGTGGCTTGCTCCTTATTTGGTATTATAGCGCAGATTG
>JAFVBU010000236.1 GCA_017479805.1 Ruminococcus sp. | reverse complement strand
CTGCTTGTCCATGACGATGAGAAGTCTCTCAATGCCCATGCCAAAGCCGAGGGCAGGTGTGTGCTGACCGCCCAGCTGCTCAATAAGACCGTCATAACGACCGCCGCCGCAGACAGTACCCTGTGCGCCGATCTCAGTCGTAACGAATTCAAAAACAGTCTTTGTGTAGTAGTCAAGACCACGGACAATGCGTGGATCGACGGTATATTCGATACCGAAGCCTGTAAGGTACTTCTGGAGCTTCCTGAAGTGCTCATCACACTCCTCGCAGAGATAATCTGTGATAACGGGAGCACCCTTGCCGATCTCCTTGCAGATAGGGCTCTTGCAGTCGAGAAGTCTCATGGGGTTCTTGACGAGCCTTTCCTTGCAGGTATCGCATAATTCGTCGATCTGCGGCTCAAAATAGGCTTTAAGCGCCTCGTGGTACTTAGCACGGCAGTTGGGACAGCCGATGGAATTGATATGGAGCTCGATATTTTTCAGTCCCAGACGGTCGAGGAGAGTTTTAGCAAGGAGGATGACCTCTGCATCCGCTGTAGGAGCAGCACTTCCTGCCATTTCGAGACCGAACTGGTGAAACTCACGAAGTCTGCCTGCCTGCGGGCGCTCATGACGGAAGCATGAGAGGAAGTAGTAAACTCTCTGAGGAAGCGCCTCGTTGAGCATACCGTTCTGGAGCATAGCACGGATAGTGCCTGCTGTGCCCTCGGGACGGAGAGTGAACTCTGTCTCCTTAGCCTTGACAGTGTACATTTCCTTCTGCACAACGTCGGTAGTCTCACCTACCGAGCGCAGGAAAAGGTCGGTATTCTCAAAGGTGGGGACACGTATCTCGCCAAAGCCGAAGCTCTCGGCAGTCTCCCTCGCTATTTTTTCAACTGTGTGCCACTTGTAAACGTCCTTTGGAAGTACATCCTCAGTACCGTTGGGGCGTTTGATGTTTAAAGCCATATTATCCAGCCTTTCTTAGTATGGGTCAATAACATTTCAGGTGGTCGGGAAGTGCCGTGCGTTTGCGTAATTGCCCCGAACCACAAACACAAATTCAGTCAAGACCGCCATTTATGGCGCTCGTCTTGGTCTTGATTGAATTTGTGTTTGTGGTATAATCAGCAATTGCGAACGCCGGATGTATAACAAACCACCAAAAAGTTACATACCCTTTAGTATATGTTTTCTTCTCACATGAAAATTGTCCCTGAAAAGGGACAATTGAACATCAGATGCTCGGATTACCGACCTCACGCCAGTCAAGATCGCCTCTTTCAAGAGCAAGGATAAGCGCTTCGGCGGTAGCGATATTTGTAGCCACAGGAACGTTATGAACATCGCAGAGTCTGAGGAGATTCATGCCGTGAACGTCTGCTGCCTTCGGGTTGATGGGGTCTCTGAAAAACAGGAGAACATCAACTTCATTGCATGACAGGAGTGCCAGTATCTGTTCAGCACCGCCCTGTCCGCTGAGGTATCTCTTGATCGGCAGACCCGTAGCTTCACTGACCTGCTTGCCTGTGGTGTTAGTAGCAATGAGTGTATGCTTTGACAGGATTCCGCAGTATGCGCTGCAAAACTGTACCATAAGCTCTTTTTTTGCATCATGTGCGATAATTGCTATCTTCATAGTATATGTCCTTTCCCCGCAGAGAGCGGATTTATTTTCGCATAAGTTAAGAGGTCTTGACAGTAAGGGGAACGAATTCTCCACCCAGTCTCTTTGAGATGGCGTCGAAAGCTCTGAGAGCCTCGGAATCCGTAGGGATAGGAGTACCCTTGCCCGTAGCGACTGTCATTTTGAAATCGTCGGGGATAACGCCGATAAGCTGAACGCCCACCTTGTCTATGATCTCGTCAAGGTTAGCGACCAGCGCTTCACCGATGACCTTCTTGCTTATTTTGTTAATAATGAGTCTCTGGCTCTTGTTGCCTCTGTTGTAGAATTCATCCGACATAAGGCTCGCATCTCTGATGCAGACGGGGTCGGGAGTGGAGACAACGAGGATAAGGTTTGCCTGTTCAACTATGTCAAATACATGGGAATTTATACCTGCGCCTGTATCGATGATGATATACTCGAAATATTTTTTTACGGAGCGGCAGATCTCAACGATCTGTTCAGCAGAAACGCTGGTAAGGGTCTTGGGAGCGCAGAGCAGGTTGAGGTTGGTAGCCATAGGTATCTGAGCGATAGCCTCAAGAGCGGTCTTTTTGCCGCTTAAAACATCGCCGAGATCATACTTTATGCCGTCTTCCACGCCGAACATGATATCGAGACATCTGAGACCGAAATCAAGCTCGATGATAAGAGTGCGGTGTCCCTGCTTTGCGAGAGTATAGCCGAGACCTGCACAAACGGTGGACTTGCCTGTGCCGCCCTTGCCCGAAGTGATCGCAATGATTTTAGACATTATATTTCCTTTCCGACATCCGATAGCGATGATGAACATGACTACGCATCAAGCCCGCCCATGAGAGCCGTATTCCGCAGTCCGATCCGCCCTGTACGGCAGTCCATCGGAGCATCAGGCACAGCAGAGCATTGCAGGCATCGGATCCTCATATTAAACTAAGAATAAATAATAATTTCAGAATATATTATATCACAAAATTCAATTAATGTCAAAGAAGTTTTTTGTATAAAACTGAAAATTGTGTATTTTAGCGTATTTCCATACAAATAATTGTACATTTTGCTCAAACAGATCGTATCTTTTCAAGTATCTGTTCAACTGTTTTTTCTATGTTGCGTCCGTTCTCATCGATGATAATATCGGCATAGCTCTCATAAAGAGGGCAGCGCTCGCTGTAGAGGTCAGAAAGTCTCTGTCCCTTGCGTATGACCACTCCCCTGTTTTTGATGTTGCCGAGGCGGTATTTCAGCTTGGCATAGTCCAATTTCAGGTATACAACAGTGCCGATCTCGGAAAGGTGCTTCATGGCTTTTCTGCCGTAAACGACGCTTCCGCCCGTAGCAATGACAGCTTTTTCGGCTTTGAGAGCGCTTACGATCCTGTTTTCTGTCTCGATGAAGCCCTCCACGCCCTCTGCGTCGATTATGTCACGGAGAAGCCTGTTCTCCTTTTCCTGAATGACGATATCGGTATCGATAAAGCGGTAACCGAGTATCTTTGCGAGTATGACACCGACTGTGCTCTTGCCGACAGCAGGCATTCCGATAAGAACGATATTATTTTTCATTTCACTCCTCCGTTTTCATACATATATATTGTAGCTCTATTTGTCAAAATTGTCAATAGCCTGACGGTCATTTATTGCGGAGAAATGTGTGATTTTTTTCAAATATTGACATTTTTTGCGATATGTGTTAGTCTAAAGGCAGGAAGTGAAGAAAAATGCATGAAAGTCCGTTCAAATATACTATCGACAACAAGCGCTATCATACGCTGAATTACCACAACAGGATGAAGTACGGCACAAAGGTGTTCAAGGCGGCCATCGACTGCGGCTTCAGCTGTCCGAATATCGACGGCACAAAGGGCACAGGCGGCTGTATCTTCTGCGACGGCGGAAGCGGCTATTTTACCGCACCTGCACTGTCTGTGACCGCACAGCTCGAAGCAGAGCATGAGCGCATAGCCGCAAAGCAGGGTGAAGTGCCGATAATCGCCTATTTTCAGGCTAATACTAACACCTACGCTCCTGTTGACAGGCTGAGGGAGATATATCGCTCAGTCCTCGCCTATCCCTATGTTAAGGGAATTTCCATCGGCACACGTGCAGACTGCCTTGACAGTGAGGTGTTGGAGCTTCTGGGCGAGCTTGCGGAAAAGACCGACCTTACCGTTGAGCTGGGCTTGCAGACAGTCCATGAGGATACGCTCAGGCTCATCAACCGCTGCTGTTCCCACGAGGAGTTCATGGATGGCTACAACGAGCTGAAAAAGCTGAATATCAGGACTTGTCTCCACATCATCAACGGTCTGCCCGATGAAACTGCGGAAATGATGGAGGAGACCGCACGGCAGGCGGCAGAAATGCGTCCCGACGGCGTAAAGCTGCAAATGCTCCATGTTATCCGTGGCACAAGGCTTGCCGAGATGTACGCAGAGGGCAGATTCTCCCTGCTGACACGGGATGAGTATATCGATATCATCATCCGACAGCTTGAGTTATTGCCGCCTGAAACGGTCATTGAGCGTATCACAGGTGACGGCGACAAGTCGAAGCTCATCGCTCCCATGTGGAGCGCCGACAAGATAGCTGTTCTGGGCGGTATCGACAAGGAACTTGCCAGGCGTGACACTTGGCAGGGGAAAAAATATGATAAATAACATTTCAGGCGGTCGAAAAGTGCCGGACGTTTGCGTAATTGCCCCGAACCACAAACACAAATTCTGTCAAGACCGCCATTTATGGCGCTTGTCTTGGTCTTGACTGAATTTGTGTTTGTGGTATAATCAGCAATTGCGAACACCGAGTATACAAACCTCCCCAAATTTATAGGTCAAGGTTCATAACGCACATCCCCTTATCGGTGACAAAGCCGTTGTGCCTGTAAAAGCCCTCGGTCAGGTCACCGTGCATGGTCAGCAGATATATACGCTTCACGCCCCACTCTTTAAGGTCGCTTTTCAGCGTTTCAAGAAGCTGCTTTGCATAGCCGCTGCCCTGATATTCGGGCTGTACCCATAATTCAACGAGCTGAAAAACTTCGCCGTCAAAGTAGGTTTCGTAACGTCCTATAAGTGCACCGATTATACAACCGTCATTCCAAATGCACCTGCAATACGATCTCGCCGAATCAAACAACTCTCTGATACGCATGACGGCGGTTTCTTTGTCCCATGTATCGTTCCACGGCTCGGCATTAAAGGTTTTCATGTAGGATTCAGCGACCTTTGGGATATCAGGATAAAAAAATTCATCTATCCCGTCCTTTTGCTCGCTTTCCATATAATTCATATCTATTTTTCGATAGGCGTATATCCGTTAAGTTCAAGGTATTCGTTGAGAAGCTCCCAGAATTTTTCAAATGCTGTATATTCATCTGTTGAAACAGAGCGAATAATACCTGCCCAGTTCACGCTTGCCGATACGCTGTATTTTTTTGCAAGGTACTCTGTAAATCCCTCGGGAATTATGCATATTTCGGAAGTCAATTTATGGTATAACAGTATCGAATACATACCGTGCCAGTAAAGTTCAAGGTTTGAAATAGACGCTCTTTTTCCAAAATACATCGCAGGACGTGTCCTCAGTCTGCTGAGATGTTCTCTTTCTTTAGGCGTGATATCTCTGTCTTTCATAGTCCATGCCTCCTTTTTCGATAATTATACCATTTAATATAAAAACAGTCAACAAAAACGCTCTCGGAAATATCCGAAAGCGTTAATTTTTATTTTATGACCTTGCCTTTAGTTTTCTTTCTTCTTTCAACGGGGGCTTCCTTGCCGCCCATATCCTCGAAAATCTGCTCAACGTCGTCGTCCTCTCCTGCGCTGCCCAGATACTCTGGATTTACCTTACCCTGTGCGGTGTAGTACGGGTCGATGACATACTTCTGTATCACGGGATAGCAGTTGAAGCAAATGACGAAGCCGAGGAATGCCGCAGGGAATATGGCAATGAGAAGCGCAAACACTTGAAAAACATTCAGCAGAAGAAGTGCCATGATAAACAGCACAACTATGATAACTGCCGCTGTTATGAGGTTTTCTTTCATCGCCACGATAGCCAGTGTGAACGAGTTTTTCAGCAGATTTTTCAGTGAAAGCGTGGTAGCTGTCATCATGAGGAAAATGTAGAAATTCATTATCAGCACCACTAAAAACAGGCTGAACGTTATGACCATCGGCACATAAAACAGCTTTGAATAATTAGCCGCAAAGGTCGGATAGACCAGCAGTGAAGCGTATGCGGAAAGTATCACAAGGCAGTCAAGAAAGCCTACGGCAGCCGCCTTTCCGAAGTTTTCCTTTACGCCGCTGAAAAATTCCCTTGCAATGAACGAGTGCTTTTCGATGTAGAAATATCTTAGCACTTTCATCATTCCTGCCGTTGCAGGTCCGATTATCACGGAGAAGATCAGCACCAGTGCGATTATCAGTGCCACCAGCACATTGTAATTATTTATCAGCGATATTGCAGGAAGTATCAGCATGAGCGGTATAAAAAACAGCACATACAGTACGTTGAGCCACATCAGGCTCCAGAATTTTCGCCCGAGCAGGTCAAAGAACAGGGCAAATCCTTTCTTTTTTGCGGCATCCTTTGATATGCCTGCGCCTGAGCTTTCATAATCTTTTGAAAATATACCCAAATGATCAGCCTCCATTCAGACTACCGCAGCAAGCTGCCGAACAAGCTGTTCAGCGCCGTATCCGCTGCGGATAATAATATTGATATTACAGCAAGAACAATAAACCTGACAGCATACAGCCCGAGACTTGCCCCGTCGCCGCTCTCGCCCTTTGCGAAGAAGCAGGCAAGTCCGCATGAGCAGCGCAAAGCCTCTCTTACGGCAAAAACGGCAATAATGAGCATCCCTGCCGCTTTCGGCAGAATATGCACAAGCACAGCAGGCACGGCTTTCAGACCGAGGGTATCATACACCACAGCCGCCGAAAATCCTGCACCAAAGCCACGGTAAGCCATTAGCGCCAATGCCGTCGGCTGACCTGCGGCGGATGTGCCGACGAGGAATACAGCCAAAAGGAATATCAGTGCCGACAGCGCTGTATGCAGAAAAGAAACAAACAGGCTCTCCCCACGCACAGTCGGTATAAAATACTGATGAAGCCACGGGCTTTCCGTGAGCTGTCCCTTTGCCGCCCAGACAGCCCCGAAAGCTATCCCGACAGCTGCCGAGACCGCAAGAAGTATAAAGCCTGTCTCTCTTTTTATCGTTCTGTATTTCATGCATATCACCCTTTCTGTTCAGAATGATATGCGTAAGGTCGTCCGATTATTACTTTGAAAGCTCGTATGCTCTCTTAGTGCAGCTTTCGCAGCAGTTATTTACCACTTCTGTCAGCTTGCCCTCATAAAGTCTGTCAAGACCTGCAAGAGTTGTTCCTCCCGGAGATGAAACCATCTTGATAAGCTCGTCAATGGAATAGCCCGAGTCAGTCATCATCTTAGCCGAACCGATAAGGCTCTGAGCGAAAAGCTCCATAGCCGCACCGCTGTCAATGCCGACAGAAGCCGCATAGTCGATGAATCCCTTTGCATAGAGATAGATAAATGCAGGTGAGCTGCCGTTTATAGCAATTATCTCCTTCATCTTGTCCTTTGAGATAACAGCAGCCTTGCCGCAGAGCTTGAAAATGCTGAGGACAACGTCGAATTCCTCATCGGTAACAGCGTCGTTGTGGGAAAGTGCAGAAGCGCCCTCGCCTAAAAGCAAAGGAGTGTTCGGCATTACAAGCACTACCTTTGCACCGCTTACTGTTTTTCTCTCGATGAATTCATCGGAAATACCTGCGGCAATGGACACGAAAACTGTCTCGGATGTGGTGAACGGAGCAACAGTCTCCAGAACGCCCTCGATTATCTGCGGCTTAACAGCGAGGAAAACGTATTTGCAGTTCTCCATTACCTCCTGTTCGCTCTTACAGCCTGTAATGCCGTTTTCGGCTAAAGCTGAGAGCTTTGCGCTGTCGGGGTCGAAAGCAAAGATCTTTGCGGAATCCTTAAGACTGCTTGAAGCGATACCTTTCATGATGGCAGAGCCCATATTGCCTGCACCGATAAAACCTATATTTGTCATGGTAAATTCTCCTTATAATTATATTGTGCTTATATTATACTACAAGTTTATACAAAAGTCAAGTGCCATCGTGAAAATAAGTTATCAGTTGTCAGAAAGCAGTTTGTCAGAAAGTAGTATAGGTTTCTATAGTCTGAACACTAAGCACTAATCACTAATACACTCATACACTTTTACACTAATACACTAACGACAGGTTGACATCAACATAACCAATATGATAAAATACAGAACGGAGATGATAATATGAATAACAAAAAACACACTCGCTATCTGAGCGGATATATCTCATACAAAAACGTTTCGTGCAGGCTCACCGAATATGAGGACAAGGTCATTTCGGACTACTGCCGTGACAACAATATATCAAAAAGCCTTTTCCTCAACTGTGCGGCTATGTACTGCATACAAAACGGCATAAGCGCCGAAAAGCTGCTTGAATGTTCGATAAACGATTCAAACTTCGATTATAAGGAGCTTACGAAAAATGAAAAGCATATACAGTGAATGCAACCTCTGCCCACGCAATTGCGGTGCTGACCGTTACAAAAAGGCAGGTTACTGCGGAATGACCGCCGAGCTTTCTGCCGCAAGAGCGTCCCTCCACCAATGGGAAGAACCGTGTATCTCCTACAAAAACGGCGCAGGCACGGTTTTCTTTTCGGGGTGCAATATGCACTGTGTCTACTGCCAGAACAATATCATCAGCAACGAATACCACGGCAAAGCCATAACCGCTGAACGTCTCGGGGATATCTTCCTTGAATTGCAGGACAAGGGTGCGGATAATATCGACCTTGTGACCCCTACACACTTCGTTCCCCACATTATCGCCGCTCTGGATAAGGTAAAGCACAGGCTGAGTATCCCTGTGGTGTACAATACGGGAGGCTATGAGCTGCCCGAAACTATCGAAATGCTCAGCGGATACGTGGACATCTACCTGCCCGATATAAAGTATTTCTCCCCCGAGGTCTCACAGCGCTATTCCAATGCTGCGGACTACTTTG
>JAFVBU010000235.1 GCA_017479805.1 Ruminococcus sp. | reverse complement strand
TGTCAATTTCAACGAAGACAAATGCCGCTGCCGGGTAGATAACAGCGGCGAAAATCTGGCTGTGATCAGACATATTTCTTTGAACCTATATAAATCTTTCACCGCTGTCAAACTCAGCATGAAAGCCAAACGTTTCCGCTGCGCTTTTGACGACGAATTCCTTTCCTCTGTCATTTTGAATAAATTGCCTTGATCTTTTCATGCGGTTGCCCTGATAATTATCTAAAAAGAATTGACTTTTATGCCGAAATATGGTATAATCAGGAAAATACCGTTTAGAGGGAGCGGTGAGCTATGGAGATAAGATACGTGGACGAACACGACGATCTCGGCATGATAAGCAGTATCTATGAGCAGAGCTGGCGGATGACCTACAAGGGGATGCTGCCTGCACGCTATCTGAAAAAGCTGCCCGAGGGCAACTGGAAAGACCGCATAAACCGCTTTGGTTCGAGGTCTATGGTCATGGTAAGCGGCGGCGAGTACATCGGCACAGTCAGCTTTGGCGAGAGCAGAGTGTACAAAGAGGACGGCTGGGGCGAGGTCTATTCGCTGTACCTGCTTCCGCAGTACACAGGCAAGGGACTGGGCAAAAGGCTCATGGACAAAGCCCTTGCGGAGCTGAAAGACAAGGGATTTTCCCATGTTATGCTGTTCGCACTGGAGCAGAACCTGACTGCACGGCGGTTCTACGAGAAATACGGCTTTACTGCCAGCGGCGACATGATGAAGCAGAAATACGGACATAAGACAGTGACGCAGGTAATGTACACGATCGAAATATAAAGGCAACACCGCACAAAGACCGACTGACGTCTTTGTACTGAATCTGCTTGCATATTTTCCGTCATCTTGCACAGAAATTCCTTGACATACGTTAGTATGCCTGCGGAATTTCTATACGATCTGACGAAAAATCTGACGGCGCATCTTCAGTTCAATCTTTGTGCGGTGTTGCCATAAAAAATCGCCCGATGCTATAAAGGCATCGGGCATTTTATATGATATAGAGAGGTCTGGCTTAAATTGGCTCGATAACAGGCGCATCCACGGCGTTCCGCTTGACGCTTTCAATGCCGTTTTTGCAGCTGTCCTTTTTGACATATCCCTCGCTCACGGCTATTATCTGACCATTGCTTGCTTTCAGGCGAAACCTGAACTCACCCGTTTTGTCCCTGAAAATCTCGAACTTTGGGTTAGTTTTTTCCGCAGCGATGGTGATGGTCTGATCTTCCACATCTGCAACGGGAGCATTTTTAGCAACGCTTGCTATGCCTGTTTTCGCAGAGGCGAGGGAGTTGTAAACTTCACCGCCTGTGGCAATTATCTGACCGTTGATCGCCTTAAGATCAAATATATAGCCTGTACTAATGGATTTGATAATGAATTTTCCCATGATCCGCATCACCTTTCTGCAGCCGATACAGGCAGGGGAACTGCCTTGCTGCTTTGAGTAACGCTCCGATTCCATCCCACTGGTCTTACGGAGTGTTCTGATATAATTATAATCTAAAAATTTCTGTTTGTCAACAGATTTTATGCAAATTAACGAATTATTTACAAGCTCGAAATCTTTGAAAGAATGTAACTATATGGAGGAGCGTACTGCAATCAGCAATTACGCAAACGCCCGGCACCTGCCGACCACATTAAAAGTCACTTATCCGTTTGAATTAGCACGACAAAACATTGACTACACCATGTAAAATGTGCTATAATGTATTTATCTTTACAATGGGTGGTGAGTGTTTGAACGAAAAGTACATTTACAGCGGCACTCAGAAGCTGCGGTGCGGCTATACTACGGGTTCTTGCGCCACTGCTGCGGCTATGGCGGCTGCGGAAATGCTCCTCGGCAGAAAAAAAGTGGACTCTGTAAGCATTACCGTTCCCTCGGGCGACACTCTAACCATTCCCGTTATACATCAGAATATCGGCGAAAATTCGGCATTATGCGCCGTGGTCAAGGACAGCGGCGACGACCCCGATATCACCAACGGGATAGAGGTTTTTGCCGAAGTTTCGCTGACTGACAGCGGTATCACCATCAGGGGCGGCGAGGGCGTCGGAAAGGTCACAAAAGCAGGTCTCGACCAGCCTGTGGGGGAGTGGGCGATAAATTCCGTCCCTCGCAGGATGATGACCTCGGCTGTGACGGAAATTGCCGAAATTTATGGCTACAGCGGCGGTCTGAGCATTACGGTGTCCGTCCCGAAAGGGGAGGAGCTTGCCCGAAAGACTTTCAACCCGAGAATGGGCATAATCGGCGGTATTTCGATAATCGGCACTACAGGTATCGTCGAGCCGATGAGCAGTTCGGCGATGATCGGGACTATCCGTGCGGAGGCGAATATGCGGAAAGCTGCCGGCTATGATACGCTGCTGCTGACCGTCGGCAACTACAGCGAGGAGCTTATCAGGCTGAAAGCCGGCACTCTTTCGGAGCGGACGGTCACGTGCAGCAACTTCATCGGTGACGCTATTGATATCGCCATTTCCCTAAAATTCGGGGGAATTCTTATCATCGGGCACATCGGCAAGCTGGTCAAGCTGGGAAGCGGAATTATGAATACTCATTCGTCCTATGCCGACGGGCGCATGGAAACGCTCATTGCCTGCGGTGCGATAGCAGGCGTTGAAAGCCGAATTCTCGCCAAGATCACGGACTGCGCTACAGTTGATGCGGCACTTGACATCCTGACGGAGCACAGCTGTACAGAAGCGGTGTTGAAAGTGCTGACGGAGCGGATAAATGCCTATCTTTCGGCAAGAACGAAGGGCGAAGCAGATATTGGTGCAGTTATATTTTCTAACAAACACGACCTCATGCTGAAAACTGAAAAGGCTGAGGAGCTTATGAAGCGGATTTCGGAGGAATGATATGGTACATTTTGTCGGGGCAGGCTGCGGTGCGGCTGACCTCATAACGCTGAGAGGGATGCGGCTCATCAGCGAGGCGGACGCTGTGATATACGCAGGCTCACTGGTAAATCCCGAATTACTGGGCTATGCGGCGGATGACTGCCAAATATTCAACAGTGCGAAGATGACACTGAATGAAGTGATAGAAGTGATGAAAACTGCCGAAAAATCGGAAAAAACCACGGTTAGACTGCACACAGGCGACCCAAGCATCTACGGGGCGATACGTGAGCAGATGGACAGGCTTGACAGGCTCGGCATTAGCTACGATGTGACCCCCGGGGTGAGTTCGTTCTGCGGAGCGGCGGCGGCGCTGAGGGCGGAGTACACACTTCCCGATATTTCGCAGACTGTGATACTTACACGCATGGCTGGGCGCACTCCCGTCCCCGAAAAGGAGAGCATTGAAAGTCTGGCGGCGCACCGTGCGACGATGGTTATTTTTCTCAGTACGGGTATGCTTGCTGAATTGTCGAAAAGGCTTATTATCGGCGGTTACAGCCCCGAGACCCCTGCGGCGATAGTGTACAAGGCGACGTGGGTGGACGAAAAGGTATGCCGCTGCAAATTGGCTGAACTTGCCGAAACTGCGGCGAAAAACGGCATTACAAAGACTGCTCTCATTGCCGTTGGCGACTTCCTCGGCGACGATTATTCGCTGTCGAAGCTGTACGACCCGACTTTTGAGACCGAGTTCAGAAAGGCTGTTGAAAAGTGAGGGCGGCTATAATCTCCTACACCGAGAACGGGCGGCGGCTGTCACTGAAAATCGACGAAATATTGGGGAATTCCACACGATTCTGCTTCAAAAGTCATGCAGATGAACGATGCGAGGCTTTCAACAGTACCGACAAAATTGTTGAAAAATTGTGGTGCACAGCGGATGCACTGGTCTTTGTGTGCGCCTGTGGAATCGCTGTTCGGGCTATTTCACGCCATATCCACTCCAAGCTGACCGACCCTGCGGTTGTGGTTATCGACGACTGCGGACGGTTTGTAATTCCCGTACTTTCGGGGCATATCGGCGGTGCGAATGCTCTTGCGGAACGGCTTGCAGAAAGCCTCAGTGCTCGGGCGGTGATAACGACTGCCACTGACATCGGCGGGCATTTTTCCCCCGACAGCTTTGCAGCTGCCAATGACCTGATAATTGCCGATATTTCGGCAGCTAAAGCCATTGCAAGTGCCGTTCTGGACGGTGAAACGATCGGACTTATAAGCGAGTTTGAGATCATGAATCTGCCAAAGGAAGTCAAGATGGGCGAGGGACACAGGTACGGTATTTACATTGGCAGAAACACCGATATATCGCCGTTTGAGGTCACTCTTAGCCTTGCGCCGAGGAACGTTGTTCTTGGGGTAGGCTGCAAGAAAGGGACGTCCGCCACAACGATTGTTGAAACTGTTGATAACTTTCTAAGAGCGAATAATATTCCGTGGGAGCGGGTGTGCAAAGTGGCGACAATTGACCTAAAATCGCAAGAAATCGGGCTTTTGCAGTTCTGCTCGGAGCGTGGGCTGAGTGTGGACTTTTTCACAGCGGAGCAGCTTGCGGAGGTAGATGGTGAGTTTTCAACATCCACATTCGTGAAGTCGGTCACCGGAGTTGACAACGTGTGCGAAAGGGCGGCGGTTTTATGCAGCGGTGGGAGGTTAATTGCCCGAAAATTCGCCGAAAACGGAGTGACTGCGGCGGCTGCGGAACGGGCGGTCAGAATCGATTTTGAAAGGAAGATCTTATGAAACTTTACGTTGTGGGATTCGGCGCAGGCAGCCGTGACGGGATGACTTTAGCGGCTGAAAGTGCTATAATGCGGAGCGATCTTGTGGTCGGCTATACCACCTACACCGACATTATAAACCGATTTTTCCCCGAAAAACAGGTGATTTCCACGGGTATGCGGCAGGAGCGTGAACGTGTAGAGATGGCGCTGAACGAAGCGGAAACGAAAAACGTTGCCCTCGTTTGCAGCGGCGACCCCGAGTTGTATGGGATGGCTGGTTTAGCCCTTGAAATAGGCAAAAATCACCCCAACGTCGAGATTGAAGCAGTGGCTGGAGTTTCGGCGGCGTTCAGCGGCGGCGCACTTCTCGGCTCCCCCCTGACCTGCGATACGGCGATAATAAGTCTTTCTGACCTGCTGACCCCTATGGAAAAAATCGAAAAAAGGCTTAAAACAGCGGCTGAGGGCGATTTTGTCATTGTCCTGTACAACCCGTCCTCGAAGAAGCGTGCGGACTACCTGCAAAGGGCTTGCGACCTGATTCTTGGCTATCGTTCGCCAAAAACGGTCTGCGGATACGTGAAAAATATTGGCAGGGACGGTCAGGAAAGCTGCGTGCTGACCCTTGAAAAACTGCGAAATACCGCTGTTGATATGTTCACGACCGTGTTCATCGGCAACTCGGAAACAAAGGAGATCGGCGGAAAAATGGTCACTCCCCGAGGTTACCATAATGTTTAAACTTTTGATTTTTGGAGGAACTACCGAGGGGCGGTTAGCCGCAGAATTCTGCGAAAAATCGGGAGTTTCCTGCAAAGTGTGCGTAGCTACCGATTACGGCGCATCACTTCTTCCACGACAAATTAAAGTTCACATTGGCAGGCTAGACAGGGAGCAAATGGCTCGATTCATGAGAAATGGCGATTTTACGCATATTTTGGACGCTACACATCCCTATGCTAAGGAAGCGACCGAGAATATCCGTGCGGCGTGTGAGAGCGTGAATTTGCCGTATTATAGGTTTATTCGTGACCGTGCCGAGCTTAGCGGTGATGTTGTTGATTCACTTGACGAAGCAATCGATTTGATGAACAAATTGGACGGGAACATCCTTTGCACACTAGGAAGCAAGAATATGTCGGAAATGGCGAGGGTCAGCGGTTATAGGGAACGTGTCTGGCTGAGAGTTCTGCCTGCGGATGATGTGCTTGAAAAAGCCCGAAATATAGGCTTTGGCGAGGGACACGTCATCTTGGGACAGGGTCCGTTTTCGGTCGAACAAAATAATGAGCATATTCGATTGTGTAATGCAAAAATTCTTTTAACTAAGGAAAGCGGCTCAGCAGGTGGATACCCTGAAAAGGTACAAGCGGCTAAAAATAGCGGAATTCGACTTATAACTCTGGCAAGACCCGACGAGAACGGAATGACATTGGATGAAGTCAAAAAATTTATCGAAAGGAATGGAAGCGAATGAGAGTTTTTGTAGTCGGAATCGGCGCAAATGGCTATTCTACGCTGACTCGTGAGGCTGAACAAGCAATTGATCAGGCGGAGCTGCTTATTGGCGCAGAACGGATGACTCGTCCATTTGCCGACAGCGCAAAAACTGTCGTAAACGCCTATATATCGCAGGATATCGCCAATGTTCTTGATAAATCAACGGCAAAGACAGCGGCAGTTTTGATGTCGGGAGACTGCGGATTTTTCAGCGGTACAAAAAGTCTTATCCCACTTCTTAAAGGTCATGAAGTTACTATTATTAGTGGAATCTCGTCTGCTTCATATTTCTGCAATAAAATCGGAATTTCTTATGAAAATATGCGGTTTATCTCACTTCATGGCAGGCAGAGCAATATTGCAGTTAATGTCAAAATGAATGAGAATTGTTTTATTTTGCTTGGCGGAAATATGTCCGCTTCGGACGTTTGCAGGCGGCTTTGTGAATACGGGCTTTCTGATGTTACGGTTCACATTGGTGAAGCGTTGGGCTACGAAAACGAGCGAATTGTCTATGGTAAGGCCTCGGAAATGTGCGGGATAACAACCGATAAACTGGCGGTTATGGTTGTAGAAAATCCCGATTTTCTGCGGTATATCCCTTGTTCAGTGAATGATGGTGAGTTCATCAGAGGAAATGTGCCGATGACAAAATCTGCGGTACGTGGAAATATCGTTTCTTCCCTAAATATAGGCAAAAACGACGTGTGCTGGGACATTGGGTGCGGAACTGGTTCAGTGTCCGTCGAAATGGCTTTCAGGTGTATAGACGGAAATGTTTATGCATTTGACAAGAAGCGTGAAGCGATTGAATTAACTGTGCAAAATGCACAAAAGTTCGGCTGCGATAATGTTACTGCTATCGAGGGCATATGTCCTGATATTTTGCAGGATATACCTGCACCGGATAAGGTTTTTGTGGGTGGCAGTTCTGGCAATATGCTCGAAATTTTTAGTGTTATCCACAGTAAAAATCCAGCGGCTGATGTCATTGTCACCGCCGTGTCTCTGGAAACTCTCAGGCAGACGCAGGACGCTTTTGAAGCCTTTGGAAGCGAGTACGATGTGACTCAGCTTGCGGTTACTGAGACCCGAAAAATAGGCGGATACACCATGTTGAACGCACAAAATCCGATTTTTATTTTCAGAGGGAAATTGCAATGAGAAGATTTATGATCGCAGGGACTGGCAGCGGATGCGGGAAAACAACGGTAACTTGCGGAATTCTCGCCGCTTTGAAAAGCCGTGGGATGAACGTCGCAGCTTTCAAGTGCGGCCCCGACTACATCGACCCGATGTTCCACCGCCGTGTCATCGGCGTTGAGTGTCATAATCTGGACAGTTTTTTTTGTGATAGTCAAACTATCAGAGCGCTGGTAAACGAGTATTCTGCCGATTTTTCGGTGATTGAGGGCGTTATGGGATTCTACGACGGCGGCGAAAGTTCGGCTCATACTGTGGCAGAAATAACCGAAACTCCCGTGGTCATGGTGGTGGACTGCCGGGGAATGAGCGACTCCATCGGGGCGGTGATGAGTGGATTTCTTGGCTATATTAAGCCAAATCGCATTGCAGGATTCATTTTTGATCGACTTCCCGACAAGCTGCGTCCTCTTGCCGAGAAGCTCTGCGACGAGCTTAAAACTGAGTTTTTTGGCTATATGCCGAGGAACAGCGCAGTTTTTGAGAGCAGGCATCTTGGACTTGTAACCGCTGACGAGACAGCCGATATTGCCGAAAAATTGAGGATTCTCGGCGATCTTGCGGAGAAGCACGTCCATATCGATAAACTTTTGAAACTATATGGCGGTGAATTCGACGACAGACTTGAAATATCAAGAATTGCCGTAAATTCGCCAGTTGTTGCTGTTGCACGTGACAATGCGTTCTGTTTTCTTTACAGTGAAAATATAGCGATTCTGGAGAAAATGGGCTGCAAAATCCGCTATTTTTCGCCAATTTCTGACACTTCTGTCCCCGATGCAGACGGCTTTATCTTTTGCGGCGGTTATCCCGAGCTTTATGCTGACCAGCTTTCAGCGAACAAATCGATGCTTGAAAGCGTGAGAAATGCCGTAAAATCGGGGATTCCGACTATCGCTGAGTGCGGCGGATTCATGTATCTCCACAACTCATTGACCACAAAAAATGGGCAGACTTTTCAGATGGTCGGCGTAATTGATGGTAACGCTTTCCCTACTGATAAATTGCAGAGATTTGGCTATATTACGCTGAATTCTCACTCTGACAGCCTGCTTTGTCCCGAGGGCGGAACGATGAAAGCCCACGAGTTCCACTACTGGGACAGCACCGCTTGCGGCGGCGATTTTTCGGCAATTAAAAGGGACGGCAGGTCGTGGGAGTGTTGCCACGCCAGCGACACGCTTTACGCCGGATTTCCACATTTGTACTTCCCATCTGACGCAAAAATTGCCGAGCGGTTCGTGAGAAAATGCAGTGAACGGAGGAAATTATGGAACGGATAAAAATGATTGAAAAAGCCGATAAATCAGCGTATATTGCGGCAAAACAGCATTGGGACTCCATCGCAAAGCCTTTGGGGAGCTTCGGCTTGCTGGAGGAAGCAATTCAGAAGATCGCTGCGGTTCAAGGCACGGAAAACGTCGATATATCGAGGAGAACGGCTGTAATCATGTGTGGCGACCACGGTGTGACTGCCGAGGGAGTCACACAATGCGGCAGCGAGGTTACGGCTGAGTGTGCTATCGCAATTTCTGATGGGCGCTCCAACATCAATGCAGTGGCTTCACAGTTTAATATTGATGTCATTGCGGTGGACGTCGGGATAGCCGCTGATGTGTCGGAAACCGCTGTAATTCCCCGAAAAATAGCCTTTGGTACGACAAATATGACCAAAGGAGCAGCTATGACGAGGGAACAGATGGAACAGGCGATAAAGGTCGGCATGGATATGGTCGGCGAGCTGAAAAAAAGCGGCACAAACCTCGTAATTACGGGGGAAATGGGCATTGGCAACACCACATCTGCCAGCGCTGTGGCGGCGGTTCTTCTGGGGCTGCCTGCGGAACAGGTCACGGGCAGGGGGGCTGGACTTTCGAGCGAGGGACTTGTCCGCAAGATAAACGCTGTAAAGACCGCAATTGTTGTAAATTCGCCGAAAAGTGACGATCCATACGATGTTCTCCAAAAGCTGGGCGGATTTGAGACAGCCGCAATGGTCGGGCTCTTTTTAGGCGGAGCGTATTATCACGTGCCGGTTGTTATAGATGGCGTAATATCGGCATCTGCGGCTGCTCTCGCTTACAGTATCGAGCCGATTTGCGGCGAGTATATGCTTGCAAGCCATTGCTCGGGCGAGCCGGCAGGTGAGGGGCTTCTGCGGTTTTGCGCTCAGGAGCCGATAATCAGCGCCGGACTGCGGCTTGGCGAGGGAACGGGCGGTGCGCTTCTTGTGCCGCTTCTGGACGGGGCACTGGCGCTGTACCGCAAAGCCCATAGATTCGCCGAAACTTCCATAGAAAGGTACACGGAACTGACATGACAACTCTTATCACAGGCGGCTCAAAGTGCGGAAAATCCCGATTTGCCGAGGATATTATCACTTGCAGCAGCGGGCGGCGTATCTACATCGCAACCATGCAGCCCTTTGGCAGCGAGGCGATGGCGACCATCGAAAAGCACCTGAAACATCGACAGGGCAAGGGCTTCGAGACTGTTGAAAAATACACGGATATCCACGAAATATCGCTGAATTCCGACTGTGCCGTTCTTCTGGAATGTGTCGGGAATCTCTGCGCTAACGAGATGTTTTCGGGGGAGCGGATGAGTATGCCGTCGGCGAAGGTGGTCGCAGGAATTCGCCGCCTTGCCGCTCAGGTCGGTGAACTGGTCGTCGTCACAAATCAGGTGGGCAGCGACGGTGTCGAGTACGACAAGGGTACGGCTGCCTATATTGCCGAGATGGGACGGATAAATGGCGGTATTTCGCAGTTTGCGGACAATGTTATAGAGTGCGTTTACGGCGTGCCGATCGTGCTGAAAGGGGTGCTGCCATGCTGAATTCGCTTTTTTCGGCATTCCTGATGTACTCACGAATTCCCATGCCGAAAACGGAGTGGAAAGAGGCAAATCGTCGCTATTCTTTGGGATTTTTCCCACTTGTCGGGGCGGTGATCGGCGGACTTTTGGCGCTTTGGCGGTACATTTGTGAACTTTGGGGCGCTGGAAGGCTATTTTTCGCCGTTGGAGCACTGTTGCTGCCCGTTCTGGTGACGGGGGGCATTCACGTGGACGGATTCTGCGACGTGACCGACGCACGGGCGTCCTATGCGGACAAGGCGAAGCGGCTGGAAATCCTGTCTGACCCCCACATCGGCTCGTTCGCCGTGATTCAGGTTTGCCTCTATTTTCTGGGACAAATGGCACTTTTCAGTGAGGTCGGGACTGTCAGAGAATGTGCGGCTGTGGGGGGCGGATTTGTCCTGTCACGTGCTCTAAGCGGCTTGTCTGCGATTCTGTTCAAATCTGCGAAAAATAGCGGTTCTTTGCAGTCTTTCGTGAAGCCGTCCCATAAGCGTGTGACTGTGGCGATGGATGTGTTTTTTGCAGTAATTTCGGCGGTCTGCATGATCGTGCTTTATCCGCTGAGGGGACTTGCTGCTGCTTCGGCGGCTGTTCTTACAATGATTTATTGCCGAAAAATAGCCTATCGTGACTTCGGCGGCTACACAGGCGACGTTTGCGGCTGGTTCGTTCAGCTTTGCGAACTGGCGGTTCTTGGTACATTTGTTATTGTTGGATTTTTAAACTAAAGGAGTGGATGGAATGATAATGATTACGGGCGGCGCATATCAGGGCAAGCGCCAATTTGCCATTGACAAGCTGCATATCAGAAAGATGATAAACGGCGCAGACTGCGATATTTCGACACTTTCGGCGGTCGAGTGCATTTACGGCTACCACTTTCTGGTGAAGCGTCTCATCGACAAGGGCATCGACCCGATCGGCTTCACACAGCGATTTTGCGCCGAAAATCCCGATTCTGCGGTGATTATCGACGAGGTGGGCAGCGGAATCATACCAATGGAAAAGGAAGAACGCCAGTGGAGGGAGAACGTGGGGCGGTGCGGCTGTATAATTGCCGAAAATTCGGCAAAAGTCGTGCGAATGGTCTGCGGCATCCCCATGTTCATCAAGGGTGACGCAGTTTGAAGATCACATTCATTCGCCACGGTTATACCGCAGGAAATATGGAAAAACGCTACATCGGGCGGACTGATGAGCCACTTTGTGCTGAGGGAATTTCCGAGCTTTTGGAGCGTACCTATCCGACCAGCGAGGTGGTGGTGAGCAGTCCCATGAGGCGTTGTCTGGAGACTGCGAAAATCATTTACCCAAATGTTAAGATTATGATTGTCAATGAATTGCAAGAGTGCGATTTTGGCGATTTTGAGGGAAAAAACTACACCGAGCTCAGTTCGGACAGCCGCTATCAGGCGTGGATAGACAGCGGCGGCGAGATGGCATTCCCTAATGGCGAAAGTCCCCGAGAATTCAGGCAAAGGTGCTGTGTCGGCTTCTTGCAGGCGTTCGATGTGCTTGACAGTCGTGAATCAGCGGCATTTGTCGTTCACGGCGGCACGATAATGGCGATTTTAGACCGATTTTCCGCACCGCACAGGGATTATTTCGACTGGCAATGTGATAATGGCGGCGGTTATGTTTGCCAGTGGAACGGCATAAAATTAAAAGTTACGGAGAAACTATGAAATATATTTTACCTGCATTGCCAATTCTTTTAGGATTTTTTCTGGATTTATTAGTTGGCGACCCGAGAAATTTTCCGCACCCCATAAGAGCGGTCGGCAAGACCATCTCGGCGCTGGAAAAGGCTGTACGAAGCCGTTTCATCGACCTCAGAAAGGGTGGGACATTCCTTGCGCTGACGGTCATTACAGTCTGGACAGTCCTTCCGCTGGCGGTGCTGACGGTCAGCTACAGGCTTCACACCGCCCTCGGGGTAGCCGTGGAGACGGTTTTGTGCTGCTATATGCTCGCCGCCCGTGACCTGCGTGACGAGAGCATGGAGGTCTGTAAAGCCGCTGAAAATGGCGATATTTCGTGGGCGAGGAGGGCTGTTTCGATGATCGTCGGACGTGATACAGCGGTCCTCGACCTCGACGGGATAGTCCGTGCGGCGGTGGAAACGGTTGCGGAAAACACCTCGGACGGCGTGACTGCGCCGCTTTTTTACATGGGATTTGGCGGTGCGGCGGCCGGATTTTTCTACAAATCGGTCAACACGATGGACTCGATGATCGGCTACAAAAACGAGAAATTTGCCGATATAGGGAGATTTGCGGCGAAGCTGGACGACGTGCTGAACTTCATTCCGTCCCGTCTGACAGCTCTTTTGACTGTGGCGGCAAGTTCACTGGTTGGCTGCGACGGTAAAAATTCTTACAAAATCTGGAAGCGTGACCGCCGAAACCATGCGAGCCCTAATTCTGCCCAGACTGAGGCGGCTTTTGCCGGGGCGCTTCATCTCCGATTGGCTGGTGACGCCTGGTACTTCGGCGAACTCCACAAAAAGCCGTATATCGGCGATAATGACCGAAAAATCGAGCCGAGGGACATACGTAGAGCAAACAGGCTGATGTACGCAGCGTCGGCGCTGATGCTTGCCATCGCCTGTGCGATCAGAATTTTGATTTATGGGGTGATTTTTGGATGAAGCAGGAGCATGGGGGATTCGTTTATGGAAAGGGAGATATCCTCGATTTTTCGGCGAATATCAATCCTCTCGGTATCCCCGAAAGCGTCCGTTCAGCGGTGATGGCTTCGGCGGATATGTGGGACAAATATCCTGACCCGTTTTGCACAGAGCTGCGTGAAAAAATGGCAAAAAAACTCGGTATTTCGGCAGAAACCGTTGTTTGTGGGAACGGTGCGGACGACCTGATTTACAGGCTTGTTCACGCTTTAAAGCCGAAAAATTCGCTCATTTGTGCCCCGACCTTTGGGGAGTACGCAAAAGCTCTCGGTGAGGTTGACTGTAAAATTGACCGAATTTATCTGAGTGAATCCTCAGATTTTGCGGTGAGTGATGATGTTTGTGATATACTGACCGCAAATATTGATATGTGTGTGTTGTGCAGTCCGAACAATCCCACAGGGCGGCTAATTTCACCGAATATCCTCGAAAAAGCCGCTGAAAGGTGTGCGGAAAACGGAACAATACTGGTGGTGGACGAGTGCTTTGCAGGTTTTGCGGAAAACGCCGAAAACTGGCAAAAAAACGGCAATTGCATTGTGCTGGGGGCATTTACGAAGCTGTACGCTATGGCTGGTCTGCGGTTGGGCTATGCTCTGTGCGGAACTGCCGAAATTGCCGAAAAATTAAGGAAAAGCGGTCAATACTGGAGTGTATCCGTTCCGGCACAGGCGGCAGGCATTGCGGCGCTTGACGAGGATGAATATGTGCGTGAAACAGTAAAATTGATAAGCCGTGAACGCCGATATATTGCGGAAAATCTCACTTCAATGGGACTGAAAGTCTACCCGTCCGATGTGAATTATCTGCTTTTCATGGGCGATATCGGGCTTGGCGATCGCCTGTTTAGCGAGGGTATACTTATCAGAAATTGCGGTAACTATGAGGGGCTGGGCGAGGGCTTTTACCGTGCCGCAGTCCGCACACATCCCGAAAATCAGCGGTTTATCGAAGCATTGAGGAGGTGCGTCAATGGCTGACAGCATTATGATCCAGGGCACCATGTCAAACGTGGGCAAGAGCTTTCTGACGGCGGCTTTGTGCCGAATTTTCGTGCAGGACGGCTATTCCGCCGCACCGTTCAAGTCCCAGAATATGGCGCTGAATTCCTACATCACCGCCGACGGATGCGAGATCGGCAGGGCGCAGGCTTTGCAGGCGGAGGCGGCAGGCATCGAGCCGTCAGCGCTGATGAATCCCATTCTTCTGAAGCCCACCACCGACGTTGGCTCTCAGGTCATCGTCAATGGAAAAGTGCGTGGAAATATGCGTGCGGCGGCGTATTTTCGGCGAAAAAAGGAGCTTATCCCCGACATTATGAGCGCCTACGAGCAGCTTTCGGAGGCGCATGATATCGTAGTCATCGAGGGCGCAGGAAGTCCCGTGGAGTTGAATCTGAAAACTGACGATATCGTCAACATGGGGCTGGCTAAGATGGTAAAATCGCCTGTTCTGCTGGTGGGTGACATCGACCGTGGCGGCGTTTTCGCTCAGCTTATGGGGACGCTGAATCTGCTTGAACCCGAGGAGCGTGACATGGTCAAGGGGCTTGTAGTGAACCAGTTCCGTGGCGATATTTCGTTGTTTCGGGACGGTATCGATATACTCGAAAACCTCAGCGGCAAGCCTGTTGTGGGAGTTGTGCCGTTCACAAAATGCGACATCGAGGACGAGGACAGCCTTTCACGCAAGCTGACCGACAACTCGGCGGACGGGCTAATTGACATTGCCGTTGTGCATCTTCCGAAGATATCAAACTTCACGGACGTTGACGTTTTTCGGCAATATAGCGGCGTTTCGGTGCGTTTTGTCTCGTCACCGTCACGGCTCGGCACACCCGACCTCATCATTATCCCGGGCACGAAAAGTACCATTGCCGACATGGAGTGGGTGAGGGAAAGCGGCATGGAAAAAGCGGTGAAAACTGCGCTGAACAGCGGAATTCCCGTTTTCGGAATCTGCGGCGGCTACCAGATAATGGGCAGAACCATCAGCGACCCTCTCGGCACTGAGTCGGGGGGAACGGTCAGCGGAATGGGCATTTTCGACAGCAAGACCGTGTTCAGCGGAGAGAAGCGGCAGACCCGAGTCAGCGGAAAATTCGGCAATATCGGCGGCTTCTTCTCATGCCTGTCGGGGGCGGAGTTTTACGGCTACGAGATTCACATGGGGCGGACTGACAGCGCAGAAATGCCCCTGACCGACTGCGGCGGAAGCGTCTGCGGAAATGCGGCAGGGTGCTACGTCCACGGCATTTTTGACAGCTCACAGGTCTCGGGGGCGCTGGTGAAACGGCTGTTTGAAGCCAAAGGACTGACCTTTGAGGGGACTGTCACCGATAGAAAGGTCTACCGTGAGCAGCAGCTCGACATTCTTGCCGAAACGGTGCGGAAAAGCCTGAATATGGAGCTCGTTTACAGGATACTGAGGGAGGGCATATGAACATAGAATACGTACTGCCTGCGGACATCGAAAAGCGCAGTTTTGAGATAATCCAGAGCGAGATAAGGGATGCGGATATCCCCGAAAAGCACAAGCCCATCGTTTTTCGGGCGATACATACTACCGCCGATTTCGACTATCTTGAGAACCTTTATTTCTCCGAAAATGCCGTAGATCTGGGACTTTCGGCGCTTGAACGGGGGGCGGTGATAGTGACCGACACCAACATGGCGAGGTCGGGAGTGAACAAGTCCGCCCTTGCACGGCACGGCTGTGAGTGTGTCTGCTTCATGGCGGATGAGGATGTGGCTAAAACTGCCAAAAAACAGGGAACTACACGGGCAACGGCGTCCGTTGATAAGGCGGCGGCTATTGAGCGACCGGTTATCTATGCGGTGGGAAATGCCCCGACCGCCCTGCTGAGACTTTGCGAGCACATCGAAAAGGGCGACTTTGTTCCAGAGCTGGTCATTGGCGTTCCCGTGGGCTTCGTCAACGTTGTGCAGTCAAAGGAACTGCTCATAAACAGCGGAATCCCGTGCATTGTGGCGAGAGGGCGAAAGGGCGGCAGCAATGTGGCGGCGGCGATATGCAATGCACTGCTTTATATGCTTGACGCTAAAAAGAACGGCGAAAAGTGCAGATCAGTTGTATGTAACGTATAAAATGCACCGTATAGCTTGAATTGTGAGACTTTATCTGCTATAATAGTTAGTGTTCATGAACTTAAATTTAATAGATCAAACGGTGCTTTCAACAATTTTTGTTTGTGTGAAAGGTAAAAGGGAAGCAGGGGAAGTTCCTGCACGATCTCGTCACTGTGATTGAGGAGCGGCATACGTCTGCAATGCAGAGCCACTAAGAAATCGGGAAGGCTGATATGCCGTGTTGATGCATAAGTCAGGAAACCTGCCGTTTGATGGTACATATGGTCACGAGGTATTGATCGTACCGTTTTCAGGCTGTACTTGGTATGGTCTGTTTGCGATGCCCTCTGCTTTGTGCAGAGTTTTTTTATGCGGTCTTGCCTTTCAATGAAAGGAACGGAAAAAATGAAAAAGATAATTGCACTTTTAACAGGTTTAACCGTAGTTACTGCGGCTTTCGCTTCATGCGGCGAATCTGCTGAATCATCCTCGACATCTGAGCCTGCTGCAACCGAGGCTGCAACTGCCGAGGAGACAACCGAAGCTGAGTCAACTACCGAGGAAGAGACTACAGAAGCCGAGACTGAGGCTGAGGAAGAAGAAGCCGAGGACGAGGAAGAAAATTACGAAACAGGTGATGCATCATTGGATAACATCCGCAATCAGGACGAAATAGGCGAGAATGAGCTCCTCGTTCTCAGCTTTGGTACAAGCTACAATGACAGCCGCCGCCTTACTATCGGCGCTATCGAGGACGCTTTGGAGAGCGCATTTCCTGACTATTCAGTACGCAGAGGCTTTACAGCAAACATAATCATCGACCACGTAAACAGCCGTGACGGTCTCCTTATCGACGACGTTGAGGCTGCTCTCAACAGAGCCGAGGAGAACGGCGTTAAGAACCTTGTTGTACAGCCTACACACCTTATGAACGGTCTGGAGTACAACGACCTTATCGCTGAGGTAGGCAGCCACGCTGACGCTTTCGAGAACGTTTCATTCGGCGAGCCGCTCCTTACAAGCGACGACGATTTCAAGCGTGTAGAGCAGGCTATCGTTGACTGGACAAGCGAGTACGACGACGGAAAGACCGCTATCTGCTTCATGGGTCACGGCACTGAGGCTGACTCAAACGCTGTATACCAGAAAATGCAGGATCTTCTTACTGCTGACGGCTACGAGAACTACTTTGTAGGCACTGTTGAAGCAACTCCTTCTGTTGAGGACATTCTGGCACTGGTCAAGGCAGGCGAGTATGAGAGAGTTATCCTTGAACCCCTCATGGTAGTTGCCGGCGACCACGCAAACAATGATATGGCAGGCGACGACGAGGATTCATGGAAGTCCATCTTTGAGGCAGAGGGCTACGAGGTACAGTGCCTGCTGAGAGGTCTTGGCGAGAATGAGGCTATCAGACAGCTTTATGTCGAGCACGCACAGGCTGCAATTGAAGCAATAGCTGAATAAAAAGTATAAAAGCGGCGAAGCAACGCTTTGCGGACGGGTAAATGCACCAAACGGTCAAGCCGAATTTACTAAAAGGTTACCACCCCCTCAACATACCCTAAAAGAATAAAAACCACACAGAGGATGATCTGCAAAAAGATCATCCTCATGTCAATTATATGAGGTGACAATTATGAAAAAGCTCATTTTCATCAGCGCCCTTGCACTGTGCATGGGACTTACAGCCTGCGGAAACAGCGAAAGCAGCTCAACATCAACTGAGAGCGCCGCAACAACAGTGACCGAGACAGCAACAGCTCCCGAAACGACAGCCGAGGAGACTACCGAGCAGGTGACCGCTCCACAGCAGGAGGTGGGATTCGAGGGAATGGAGGCTATTTACGGCGATTCTCTCAACGACGGCGAGTACCACATCAGCGTTGATTCAAGCTCGTCCATGTTCAAGATAGCCGACTGCATCCTCAAAGTCAGCGGCGGAGAAATGACCGCTGATATCATCATTGCAAGCAAGTCCTACGACAACCTTTTCATGGGTACGGGCGACGAAGCAGAGACTGACGGCGGCGAAAACTACATTGACTACATCGTCAATGAGGACGACCAGTCGGTGTTTAACGTGCCTGTTGAGGCGCTGGACAAGGAGATAAGCTGTGCGGCTCTCAGTGCCAAGAAGCAGGAGTGGTACGACAGAACGCTGGTGTTCAGAGCCGATTCTCTGCCTGATGAAGCCTTTTCCGAGAGCAGATATACCACCCTCGACACCCTTGAGCTTGCCGACGGCGAGTACAATATCGATGTGACACTTGAGGGCGGCTCGGGCAAGGCTACCGTGGCTTCACCTGCAAGACTGACAGTCAGCGGCGGCACCGCAGCTGCTGAAATAATTTGGAGCAGTGACAAGTACGACTACATGATCGTTGACGGCGAGAAGTATCTCCCCGAGATAGTTGACGGTCATTCCGTGTTCAATATCCCCGTTAGCGGCTTCGACTACAAAATGCCCGTTTCTGCCGATACTACGGCAATGAGCCAGCCCTATGAGATAGAGTACAAGCTCTTTTTCGATTCATCTACAATAGCAGAATGAGGACGAAATTTGCTGTAATTTCCGCTGTATCGCTGGTTCTGTTCACATCCTGCGGTCAGCGGAGCACATCTGTTGACACCCCCGCAAAAACTGAGAAGTCCATGCCTTTGGAGTATGCCGACCAGTTTGCGGTGGACTTCCTCGATGACGGCTGTTCGCTCATCACCATCGGAAGCGACGAGTATCTGCTTGTGCCCGAGGGGGGAGAAGTCCCCGAAAACAGCGGCGGAGCGGCAGTTATCCGTCAGCCTTTGGAGAATATCTACGTGGCGGCTTCGGCGGCTATGGATCTTTTCAACGGCATCGACGGGCTTGACAGCGTGACAATGACCTCAACGGACAGCCGAAACTGGACTATCCCCGACATAGCCGAGGCGGTGGAAAGCGGAGAAATAGCCTATATCGGCAAATACAGTATGCCCGACTACGAGGCGCTGGTGGAGACTGACTGCGGACTTGCCATTGAAAACACCATGATCTATCACACCCCCGAAACCAAGGAGAAGATCGAGCAGTTGGGGATACCTGTCCTTGTGGAGCGGTCAAGTTATGAGAGCCATCCGCTGGGACGCATGGAGTGGATAAAGCTGTACGGCTTGCTGATAGGGAAGTACGAGGAAGCGGAGCGGTTCTTTGCAGAAAAGACGGCTGTGTTCAACGATCTGCCGAGTTTGGATATCCCCGAAGAACAGCGTAAAACGGCAGCTTTCTTCTATGTTGGCTCAGGCGGATATATGAACGTCCGCAAGCCCGGGGACTACATCACAAAAATGATCGAGCTTGCAGGTGGACGGTACATTTTTACAGCCGACGATCTGAACGTTGACGACAACGCACTGTCCACCATGAACAT
Organism: Ruminococcus sp.; assembly: GCA_017479805.1. GTDB lineage: Bacteria > Bacillota > Clostridia > Oscillospirales > Ruminococcaceae > Ruminococcus. The sequence goes on along the minus strand of JAFVBU010000235.1, from coordinate 2,426 downwards.
ACAAATTGAAACATTTTACGAACTGGCAAAGGACGCCGATATCCTCATCTACAACAGCACCATCGAGCGAGCACCCGAGAGTATTGACGATATGGTGAAAATGTGCGATATTTTAGGGGATTTCAAGGCTGTCAAGAGCGGCGACGTCTGGTGCACGGAGCAGAATATGTTCCAGCAGACCACGGGAGAGGCGGACATGATGACCGATTTGAGCCGAATTTTCGGGGGAACTGCCGAGGACAGCCTGACCTATCTGCACAGGCTTGAATGAGAGGTGCGTATGGACAAAAAACGAGCAGTCAGGTACACTTTGGGATTCGTCATGCTTGCGGCGCTGGCAGTAATATTCTTCATGCTCAACATCCTCATCGGAAGCAGCAGTATGACCGTAACACAGGCATTTGCGGCGATAACGGGGCACTCGGACACAGTGTCGGCGGCGAGGATAATCACCGACATCCGACTTCCACGAACAGCGGCGGCATTCCTCCTCGGCGGCGCACTGTCGGTGTCGGGCTTTCTCCTGCAATGCTTCTTCAACAACCCCATCGCAGGCCCCTATATTCTGGGAATTTCCTCGGGTGCGAAGCTGACCGTGGCGCTGACCATGATAGTGCTTCTCAGGGGCGGAATGACCATCGCCGCAGGAGAAATGGTTGCGGCGGCATTTGTTGGCTCGCTCATTTCGATGGGCATGATCCTCCTTATATCGGGAAAAGTCAGGAATATGGCGCAGCTTGTTATCAGCGGTGTGATGATCGGCTACATCTGTTCAGCCGTCACCGACCTTGTGGTCGCCTTTGCAGACGATGCGGATATCGTCAACCTCCACAACTGGTCAAAGGGCAGTTTTTCGGGAACTTCCCGTGCTGATATCCCCGTTATCGCAGCGATAGTCGTTTGCGGCACAGCTGCGGCATTTCTGCTGTCGAAGCCCCTGAGTGCCTATCAGCTTGGGGAGCGGTACGCCATGAACCTCGGCGTGAATATCGGTCGCTTCAGGCTTGCACTGATACTTCTTTCAAGCCTGCTTTCTGCCTGTGTTACGGCATTTGCAGGCCCCGTCTCATTCGTGGGAGTAGCCGTTCCGCACCTGATGAAGGGACTTTTCGGCACGGCAAGACCGCTTGTGCTGATACCTGCGTCATTTTTAGGCGGTGCGGCGGTGTGCATGGTCTGCGATCTGGCAGCCCGAATGCTGTTCGCCCCCGTAGAATTGAGCATAAGCACGGTAACGGCAGTTTTCGGCGCACCAGTGGTGATAATGATAATGCTCAGCCGTGAAAAGGAAAGGCGAGGTGCGTGATGGCGGTCATTCGTGCGGACAATATTTCGGTCGGCTACGGCAAAGTGACCGTGGCAGGCGGCATAACCTTTGAGGTGCAGAGCGGCGAGATACTGACCCTTATCGGACCCAACGGCGCAGGCAAGTCCACGGTGCTGAAAAGCATTGCGGCACAGCTTCCGCTTCTGTCGGGAACAGCCTATATCGGCGAAAGGAGCATTTCCGCCATTACCGAGCGTGAGATCTCGAGGGAGCTTTCTCTGGTGCTGACGGAGCGTATCCATGCGGAGCGGATGACCTGCCGTGACGTTGTGGCGACGGGGCGTTACCCTTACACGGGCAGACTTGGCATACTTTCCGCCGAGGACAACAGGGCAGTTGACGAAGCTATGGGACTTACGGGAGTTTCGGCGCTCAGCGGCAGGGACTTCCGCTTCATCAGCGACGGACAGCGCCAGTGTGTCATGCTTGCGAGGGCAATTGCCCAACAGCCAAAGGTCATGCTTCTGGACGAGCCGACTTCTTTCCTTGATATCGGGCACAAACTGGAGCTTCTGACACTTCTCCGCAAGCTGGCGAGGGAGAAAAATATCGCCGTGGTGCAGTCACTCCACGAGCTTGACCTTGCACAGCGGTTTTCGGACAGGATACTGTGTATCAGCGACAAAAAAGCCGACCGCATAGGAGCGCCCGAGGAGATATTCACCGACGGCTACATTGACCGACTTTACGGCATAAACAGCGGTACATTCGACAGCCTCAGCGGTACAGCGGAGCCTTTGATGATGAAAGGCGAGCCGCAGGTTTTCGTCATTGGCGGAGGCGGAAAGGGGATAGCAGTCTACCGCAGTCTGTGGCGGAAAGGGATTCCTTTTGCGGCTGGGGTGATACCTGAGAATGATATAGAATATCCGACGGCGAAAGCACTTGCAGCTGCACTTGTTAGTGAGAGAGCGTATGAGATGATAAGTGAGGAGAGTGTGGAGAGAGCGATGGAAGTGATGGAGAAGTGCGGAGAGGTGATTTGTTGTGTGGAGCGTATTGGAGCGATGAACGAAAAAATAAAAAAATTGATAGAAAAAGCAAACAAAAAAATAAAATAAAATAAACGAAAAGAAAAATAAAAAAAGCGGCGAAGCCG
>JAFVBU010000234.1 GCA_017479805.1 Ruminococcus sp. | reverse complement strand
TCCATTATAGTGGAGATCAACAACCGCTACTGCCAGTCTCTCATGGAGAGAAACGGCTACGACAGCGCAAAGACCACACGTATGTCCATCATCAAGGATAATCAGATACACATGGCTACACTCTGCGTTGCCGCTTCACACAGCGTAAACGGCGTATCCAAGCTTCACTCACAGATCATCAAGGATTCGGTGTTCCACGATGAGTTCGAGAATACTCCCGAAAAGTTCAAGAATGTCACAAACGGTATCGCTTACAGAAGATGGCTGTATCAGTCAAATCCTGCACTTACCAAGCTTCTCAGCGCCACTATCGGCAAGAAGTTCATCAAGGACGCCGCTGAACTGGCTAAGCTGAAGAAATTCGAGAACGATGAGGATGTCCTCACAAAGCTCATGGATGTGAAGAAGGCAAACAAGGAAGAATTTGCCAAGTATGTCAAGTCACAGAGCGATATAATCCTCAATACAGACAGCATCTTCGACGTACAGGTCAAGCGTCTTCACGAATACAAGAGACAGCACCTCAACGTTATGAATATACTGGCAGATTATGCATATCTGCTCAATAATCCCGACGCTCCTTTCACTCCCAAGACCTATATCTTCGCAGCAAAGGCTGCTCCGGGCTACTATCTCGCCAAGCAGATAATCAAGATGATATGGGCTATATCCGAGGAGATAAGAAAGAATCCGAGAATAAACCAGAAGCTTCAGGTGGTATTCCTTGAGAATTACTGCGTAACACTTTCCGAGCACCTCATGCCTGCCTCCGATGTATCAGAGCAGATATCACTTGCAGGTACAGAAGCTTCGGGTACAGGCAATATGAAGCTGATGCTCAACGGCGCAGTTACCCTCGGTACTCTCGACGGCGCTAACATCGAGATAAAGGATGCCTGCGGAGACGAGAATATAGTCTTCTTCGGCATGACCACCCCCGAGGTGAACGAGCTCAGGGCAAGAGGCTATAATCCTGTTGATATCTACAACAACAACGGAGTTATCCATGAGGCTATCGACCGTATGTACAGAGGTATCAACGGCTGCACATTCAACGATGTGGCAAATTCACTGAAGGACAGAGATCCTTACATGGTGCTCGCTGATTTCGACAGCTACAGAAACGCTCAGAAGTACATCACCGAGTGCTACAATGACAAGCTGAAATGGGCTAAGATGTCACTGAATAATATCGCAGGTGCGGGAATATTCTCCGCTGACCGTGCTGTTACAGAGTACGCTGAGAATATCTGGCAAGTAAGATAATCAGACCTCAATGGGGACGCTTTTCCGTCCCCATTTTGAGAAGAACAGCTGATATACAGTCTATCAATTTCAAGAGAATGGAGAGAACTTAATGAGAACTATCTATGATACCTGGAATTTAGGATACAAATCTATATTCGGAGCTGTAAGACAGTTTGAGACTATACGCTTCACCATAAGACTGCCAAAGGATATAAAGCCCGACTATCCGCCTGTTGTGGTCCTTTTCCGTACAGGCTTCAAGGAGCGCTTTATCAATATGAACGAAGTCACCGAGGAAGATGACTGTATAGCGTATTCAGCTGAGTATAACGCAAGATATACTGATGTTCACTATTATTATTTCTCATACACAGAACAGGGCATCCGCCACTATATCAAAAAGGTGAACTGCCATGAGGGCGCTATCGACAACGGAGAGCTTTTCCAGCTGACTGTTTACTCCAGCGAGTATCAGACTCCCGATTTCATCAAGGGCGGCATAATGTACCAGATATTCCCCGACCGTTTCTGCAAGAGCGGCAAGAAGCATGACAACGTCCCCGAAGACCGTGTTCTCCGTGAGGACTGGGGAGGTACTCCTTACTATAAGCCAGACCAGAACGGCCATGTATGGAATAACGACTACTTCGGCGGCGATTTCTCAGGAATACAGTCAAAACTGCCCTATCTTTACGACCTGGGCGTTACCTGTATTTATCTGAACCCGATATTTGAATCCCACGAGAATCACCGCTACAATACCGCAAACTATATGAAGGCAGATCCTCTCCTCGGTACCAATGAGGAGTTCGAGGAACTGTGCACAGAGGCAAAGAAGTATGGTATATCCATCATTCTCGACGGCGTATTCTCTCATACCGGCGCTGACAGCATCTACTTCAACAAGTTCGGCCGATACGACACAGTGGGCGCTTATCAGTCCACCGAGAGCAAATACTACGACTGGTATTCTTTCATCAACTATCCCGATGTCTATGAGGCATGGTGGGGCATCGACACTCTCCCCAACGTCAACGAAAATGACGAGAACTACACCGACTACATCTGCGGTGAGGACGGAGTTCTTCACTACTGGCTCAGCAAGGGCGCAGCAGGCTACCGTCTTGATGTTGCGGATGAACTCCCTGACCAGTTCCTCAATAACCTGAGACGCTCGGTAAAGTCGTTCTCGCAGGATAAAATAATCATCGGTGAGGTATGGGAGGATGCTTCCAACAAGGAAAGCTACGGCATAAAGAGGCGCTATCTCCTGGGCTATCAGCTTGATTCGGTCATGAACTATCCTTTCCGTGAAGCTATCATTAAATTCCTGAAAGGCGGCGACCCGAAGGAGTTCATATTCTCTATAATGACTATCGTTGAGAATTATCCGAGACATACCGTCCACACCCTTATGAATTTCGTATCCACTCATGATATCGAACGTGCTATCAACCGTCTCGGCGGTGATAACTGCGAGGGCATGAGCAAGGAATGGCAGGCTGAACGCTATCTGACTGATGAGCAGTATCAGTACGGCAAGAACCTTCTCAAAGCCGCAGTTGCGCTGATATACTTCCTTCCGGGAGTTCCAAGCATCTACTACGGCGACGAGGCCGGAATGCAGGGCTACAAGGACCCGTTTAATCGCCGCTGCTATCCCTGGGGCAATGAGGACCAGGAGCTTATAAGCTATGTCAGAGAGCTTGGCAGGGTAAGGAAAAGCATCCCGAATCTGAAGTGCGGACGTACTTATTTCGTGCTGAACGAGGAAAATGTGGTCGACGGACGAGTAGCTGCATTTACCCGTCAGGGCGATGAGATGGACTATATCTTCTTCATCAACCGCTCAGGAGAAGAAGCAGCTATCGGAAATATGAGCTCACACCTCAGCCGTTTCGAGAATCTCACAGCCTGTTACGGCAGATTCGAGAATGATACGGTATACGTACCGCCATACGGCTATACTATCATAAACGCTAAATTTGTGAAATAAAATCAAAGGGAAGCTTCGGCTTCCCTTTTTTGGTCGTATGTGACGATTGACAGAGCGTGAAGAAAATGCTATAATTAAGGCAACACCGCACAAAGCCCGCCTGACGGCTTTGCACTGAATCTGCGAACATATTTTCCGTCATCTTGCACAGAAATCCCTTGACATACGTCAGTATGCCTGCGGAATTTCTATACAATCTGACGAAAAATCTGTCGGCGCATATTCAGCACAAGTTTTGTGCGTTGTTGACTTAAAATGAAAAAATATGCGTTTGAGCGCAAGTATTGTTTTTAAAGGAGAAAAAGTCATGAGCGATAATATCAAAAGCTATGAAAGCCCATTCTGTACACGTTATGCAAGCGAGGAAATGCAGTACATTTTCTCAGCTGATAAGAAATTCACTACCTGGAGAAAACTCTGGGTCGCTCTCGCAAGAGCAGAAATGAAGCTGGGTCTTCCTGTTACTGAGGCACAGGTAAAGCAGCTTGAAGAACATATCAACGACGTTGACTACGAAATGGC
>JAFVBU010000233.1 GCA_017479805.1 Ruminococcus sp. | reverse complement strand
TCAACACCTGTGTCAGTAGTATCAGACTTGTTTATCGGCTTATTGAAAGGATTGACTTTAGATTCAGCAGATTTCACTGCCTTTTTTGCAGCATTAAACGGGGACTTAGCCACTTTCTTAGCAGCTCGTTTAACTGCCGTTCCAATACGGCTTGTTCCGCTTTTAAGCTCCTTGATTTTATAAGATATTTCCTCAGCTTTTTCATGCAGCCTTTCAAGATGTTCGCCATTTGATTCTTTTTGGCTTTCAAGCTCGTCTAACTGCTTTTCAAGCTTGTGCAACTCTGTTTCAAGAGCGTCTGTATTTTCCCTGTTGCCCTTTTTACGGCGTATTGCTTCACGAATATCCGTTATCTTTCCGTTTACCCCGACTATTTCACCATCAATTCTCTTGTTATCCTGTTCAAACTTTTGGATATTTATATCTATCCGGGACTTTTCACGCTCAAATCACACTCCCGCTGTCGGGGCTGTGCTACTGTGCAGACTGCGGTACGAAAGCAAAACAGCAGAGTTCGGCAGGCGGTAATACCCGTGCAGGCTATGCTTGCGGACAGTATGCTTATTACGGCAAGAAATACTGCACCTCGCATTACATCACGATGAGTGCCTTGAATCAGCTTGTGCTTGATGATATTCAGCGACAGATCGAATTTGTCAAGACGGACAGCAATGCAAGAGAAAAGTATCTTGCCCGTAAGCGTGGTTTGTATGCCGATCAGCAGGACAATGACAAAAAGCGGTTAAAGGATATGAGCAAGCGTATAGCGGAGCTTGACAGGCTGATCGGTAGCGTGTATGAGGACAAGGTGACAGGCAAGATGCCCGAAGATATGGCGTTCACGCTCCTTGAAAAGTATCAGACTGAAAAGAAGACATTGCAGGCTGAATATGATGAGCTGCAAAAACGCTCGGATATAGCAAGGCAGGACGAAGCCGATGTGGACGAATATATCCGCCGTCTGAAAAGCTATGCAGGAGCAGACGAGCTGACAAGGCAAATGGCTCTTGACCTGATTGAATACATCACGCTTGATGAGAATCCGAGAAAGAAGTCCGTTCCTCGTGATATTCACATTTACTACAAGCTGATAGACAGACCGCTGACCGATAAACAGAATGCCCTTGCATAATGCAGGGGCATAGTCCGAAATAACAAATGATTGATACTCAATAGGCTTTTTTGTTGGATTGAAGAATTGATAACTACCCATAGTTGACATTGACATTGTTAAGGTTTACAGCAAGGACGTGAGTAAGTGCAGAGATACCGCCCTTTGCAGCCGTGTAGCTTTCGGACTGCGGCTCGCCATAGCATACTGAAATTTCTTGGCGATACATCTGCCAATTCCGTGTGCGCCGCCTGTTATTACTGCGATTTTTCCCTTGAACATCTTATCCCTCCGTTCTATTTTATCATACTATAACCGGCACTTTTCCGTCAACTCTGCTGCCGATTTTTCTTGTAAAATGCAGATAATCAGCAACTACTATCATTGCACACACTGCCCAAATAACAGGCTCTAAAATGCAGATGCCGAAATATCCGAGCTGAGGGGCAAGCACTGCCACAGCGAGAATTTTCAGCAGAAACTCGACCACACTTCCCGTAACAGGCACGAGCTTTCTGCCGACTCCCTGCAAGCTGCTTCGGAGAACGAGAAGCACACCGAGAACAAAGAAAAACGTTACGTTCCAGATGATATACCTTGAAGCCGTGGATATAACAGCCTCGTCTGTTGTTCCTGTGAGTGCCTGTATAAGCGGACGTCGAAGAAGCACGCAGACTATAACGGAAACCGCACTCCATATCATCGAAATAATGATTCCGTATCGGATACCCTGCTTTACTCTGTCCATTTTGCCGGCGCCAAAATTCTGGCTTGCAAAGGTCGATGAAGCCATTGCTATCGTTCCGAGGGGGAGCATAAATATATCATCAATTTTTCTTGCAGCGGTATGGGCGGTTATAGTGCTTGTTCCAAAGGAATTGACAGCTCCCTGCAAAATAACCGAGCCGACTGACACTATCGCATACATAAGTCCCATTGAAAGACCTGTGCTTGTCAGGTCGGATAAAAGGGTCTTATCCCATACAAGCTCGGATTTTCTGAAAATCAGAAAACCACACGTTTTCAGAGCATACACAAAGCACAGCACCACTGAAACGCCTTGTGAAATGACTGTTGCATAAGCAGCACCTGCAACGCCCATTCCAAAGCCTTTGACAAACAGAAAATCAAGTCCGATATTGACAAAGGTCGAAACGATAAGGAAATACAGCGGAGCTTTACTGTTGCCGATCGCCCTCATCATTCCGGCAAGCATATTGTAGGCTATCGTGACGGAAGAAAACAGCATGATGATACGCATATAGCTTTCCGTATCGGTGATTATCTCGTCTGGAGTTTTGAGCGACTTCATCAGTGGGTGAAGGATCGCAACGCTGCCTGTCGTCAGAACAATTGCAATTATCGCAGAGAGTATATATGTCAGAGCAACGGATCTTTTCATTTCGTGCTCGTTATTTGCTCCGAAGTATCGGGCGATTATAACCGCAAAGCCGTTTGTCAGACCGCCTGCAAATCCTATCATAAGACCGTATACAGGTGCAGCAGCTCCAACAGCCGCAAGTGCACTGTCACCTAAAATATTCCCGATTATCGCAGTATCGGCAACATTGTAAAGCTGCTGAAAAATATTTCCTATCAGCACGGGAATTGCAAAATATATCAGATTTTTGAGGATATTTCCCTCGGTCATATTCATTGTGTTCGCTTTCATTATGATCATTCTTTCTTTCCTGAAATTGTATCCCTATCATAGCATATGGCTGCGGTTTTGTATATCACTTATATTTGTTTTTAGTCATTCATCTTGACATATTTCAGGAAATGTGCTATCATATTTTCGGGTGATCATATGAAAGAAAGCATGGACAAAAAAGTCGCGTATCTTGAATTTATAAACCGAGAGAATAATTTCCACCACCACAGATACGACGAAGAAATGCTGCAATATGAGTATATCAAAAATGGCGATATGCGAGCGGTCGTGGAGTCGCAGCGTATGATGCACTCAGGCGAGACCGGACACCTCTCCGATGACCCGACGAAGAATATGCTCTATCTTTGCATATGCAACATAACGCTTGTGACTCGGTTTGCGATAGAGGGCGGAATAAACCCGGAAAAGGCTTACAATGCAAGCGACCTCTACATTCAGAAGTTTGACGGGGCAGGAAATATGGACGAGCTTACCGCTTTGCACGATGAGATGATCGAGTATTTTGTGAAAGCTGTTGCTGCTGCCAAAAAGGAAAAAATATTCTCAAAGCAGGTCGTACAGTGCATAGACTACATTCAAAATCATCTGCACGAAAAAATAGTTGTGGGTGAGCTTGCGAAAATGGTGCGGCTTAATGAGAGTTACCTGTCGGTGCTGTTCAAGCATGAGACGGGAATGAATATTACCGAATATGTCATAGTAAAGAGAATGGAGGCTGCGGAGAATATGCTCAAATATTCCGATTTTACGCTGAATGAAATATCCGACATTCTTCACTTTTCAAGCTACAGCCATTTTGCGAGGACATTCCGAAAATACTATGGCACCAGTCCAAAAGAGTACCGCAACAGGACATATAGGCAGGCAGGTTGGAACAATAAATAAAATGCTTTTTTAGCAATTGACGCTGACGCAAAAATCGGCTATAATATAGACAGATCAATTTAAGGGGCGTGAAAATATGATAACCGAGCTGCGATATTCAAACACCAATACCTACATTATTCATGGAAAATACGGCGACCTGCTATGGGATACAGGCTGGGCGGGGACATTCCCGCTTTTCTGCAAGGCACTGGGGGAGAAGAAGCTGAAATTGCAGGATATCCGCTGCCTCATGATATCCCACTTCCACCCCGACCACATGGGGATAGCTCAGGAAATTGCGGATATGGGAGTGCAGATAGTTGCAGCTGATGTGCAGAGAAAATATATCCACATTTCAGACAGCATTTTTGAACGTGAGGGAAACCGTGCATTTATCCCGATTTGCGATGAAAAGGTGAAGTTCATTTCAATTGCTGATAGCCGTGAATTTCTCCGTGAACTCGGAATACATGGAGAGCTTATCCACACTCCCGGACACAGCGAGGACAGCATTTCACTTTGGCTCGATAAGGAGCGTGCACTGCTTGTGGGAGACCTTAATCCGCTGTATGAGCTTGAAATGCACAAGGGTACTCAGATAGCTGAAAGCTGGGAAAAACTACTCGCAATGAAGCCGAAGAAAATTTACTACGGTCACGCAAAAACTGCGGAGATCGGCAAGCAGTTCTACCGATTCTACGGCAATGATGACGACCGCTACGCACTCGTCAAAACGATAATGAAGCTGACGGACAAGGGCTGCTCCACCGAGGAGATAAAGGCGAAAACAGGTGCTGACACGGTGTTCATTCAGGACGTGGTGAGAATGTACGTCACGCATCGTGGAGTCAGCGTTCAGGGCATACTTGACCGGATCGAGATAAAGGGAATGTGAGATATGCACGAAATTGACGCAAAAACACTGCTTTCGGCTCAGAACGGTATGAACATATACCGTGGCTGTACTCACGGCTGTATTTACTGCGACAGCCGCAGCAAATGTTACGGTTTTACGCACGAATTCGAGGACATCGAGGTGAAGCGGAATGCAACTGAGCTGCTCGAAAAGGCACTTCGTTCAAAACGCAAACGCTGCATGATCGTCACAGGCTCGATGAGCGACCCGTATATGCCGTTAGAACGCGATGTGAAGCTCATGCGCCGCTGTCTGGAGCTGATCGACAGGTATGAATTCGGCGCAACGGTTATCACGAAATCTGACCTGATACTGCGAGACCTCGACTTGCTGTGCAGAATAAATGAGAAGGCGAAAGCTGTCGTGCAGATGACACTCACCACGTTTAACGAGGAATTGTGCCGCATTATCGAGCCTCACGTCTGCACAACGAAACGGCGGTTTGAGGTGCTGTGCAGACTGCGGGACTGCGGAATACCGACTGTAGTGTGGCTCTCGCCGATATTGCCGTACATAAACGACACGTCCGAAAATCTCATGGGAATACTGAATTATTGCATTGAAGCGGGCGTGAAAGGTATCATCTGTTTCGATATGGGAATGACACTCCGTGAGGGAAACCGTGAGTATTACTATGCCGCACTGGACAGGCATTTTCCCGGCTTAAAGGCGAGGTATCAGCGTGAATTCGGTAATGCGTATATGCTGTCAAGTCCCAATAATGCGGAGCTTATGCAGCAGTTCCATGCGGTCTGCGAAAGCCACGGTATCATGCACGACAATGAACAGATATTCGCCTATCTTCACGATTTGCCCGAACGGTATGAGCAGCTTTCGTTCTTTTGAAATTATAATGGTTAAGCGGCTGTGAAATTTGTATTCACAGCCGCTTTTTATTTTTTAATATCCGTGATATCAAAGCCCTTATGGCTGACTTGAAGAAGCTCTATACCGTCGCTGCGGAGGAAGCCGCTCTGGACGCTCTGGACGAATTTGCCGCAATCTGGGACAGCAAATATCCCAAGATATCGAAGTCCTGGTACGATAACTGGGCGAATCTTAGCACTTATTTCAAATTTCCACAGGAACTGAGAAAGCTGATCTACACCACCAATGCGATCGAGGGCTTTAACCGGCAGCTTAGAAAAGTTACCAAAACAAAGTCCGTATTTCCGACTGATGACAGCCTGTTCAAGCTGCTGTATCTGGCTATGAAGGACATCACGAAAAAGTGGACTGGTCGCCGTCAGGACTGGAGCCAGATCTATGCTCAGCTCGTGATCTACTACGGTGACAGGATACCCGAATAAAATTTTCATCTTGACAATCGAATGATCATGTGCTAATATGCAGATAAGACCAACTGCTTTCACAATCGGTCTCATCATACACTTTTCTATTTCACTATTTTGCGTTTACACAGAATTTGGGATTGACTCACTATCCAAGATGTACTGCCTTTCGTCAACATAGGCGATATCGGAGCGGCCGTCAGCTATTTTCAGCCATTTTTCAGCCTGCCGCTTTATGTACGCTCCGACATATCCGTTGCCCGGCTCTGTACACCATTTCGCATATTCATATGCCCGGCTGCCGCTTATCCCCTCCACTCC
>JAFVBU010000232.1 GCA_017479805.1 Ruminococcus sp. | reverse complement strand
TTTTGCCTGCCCTTAAAATCTCATACAGACTCAGCATTGCCGTTCACCTCGACCGCTCCTGAGCCGTCCTGTGCGTACCATGTTCCAGTGCTGTCCAGTGCGTAAAATGCCCCCGTGCTGATGTCGTGGGCGAGGGTGCCTTGGCTGAGCTTCACGCTGTCGCTGAACTCCATCGGCGGCAGGTCTGCCACGCTGTCACATTCGAGCTCCATCAAGTGGATGCTTTTGCCGTTTTTGCCGTCATATCGCAAAAAAATGTCGTTCCTGACTGTTACCATAATGCCCTCCGTTACTCTATTTTTTCGACGCCCTCGGGGATGTACACCGTTTCTGCGGTGCTCCCCTCAAATGCCGATTCTTTGATGATTTTCACCGTTTTGCCGCCCATGATACCGGGAATCTCAACGTTGACCTCGTCGCCGCTGTAGCCCGTCACCGAGGCGCTGTTTTCGTCGGTCTCGTACTCCCAGTCGGTCAGGTCGGCGGTGACCGTGTGGGCGCTGATATTCTGTCCGCTGACCTCCGCCGTGCCGCTAATTTCAGCGTAATTTTCGGCGAGAATTTTCACCGTATGATTGCCGCCGCTGACCTGCACGGGACACGTGAAAGCTATCGTCCCACGGTCGCCCTCGCCGAGGGTTATCTGCGGAGCTGTGCCGACCCTTTCGCCGTCCACCGTTACCGTCAGCTTCGGGGCTGTTGAATCCGCTGTGCCGAGGAGCTGAAAGGTGCAGGTGATAAAAATCTGCGTCTGCTCTTTTGCCGATATACCGCAAATTGCCGCCGTTCGAGCATCACCGAGAAGCATATCCTCATAAACCGTCAGCGGCACGGTAACGACGGTCTTTGTGACGTTCACCGACGTTGAGCTGTAAACCGCTCCGCCGCCTCCGCCCGAGGATGTGACCACGTTCCCTGCCCTCGGCGCACCGCCCGAAATAAGCGTCTGCGCCCCACGAAACTGCCATGTGTTGTGGCAGATGAGGAAGTTCACCGACTCGTCGCCGTTGATACCGCCTGTCAGCTCCACAAGGTCGCCAACATCAAGTGTGGGATCGCCGTAATAATCGACTGTGCCTGCGTGCCATGAGAGGTTGGAAAACTCTATCCCAAGCCATTTCAGGCAGTAGTTATACCACTGCTCATAGTCCTCGTCCTGATCGTGGATGAAATTGTTTTCCTGCGGCAGAACGATGACTGATGAAACGTCGTGCTCCCTGCACGGAAGCGTGTAGGTGTGGTCGTATTTGTCCGTGTACGAAAATGCGCTGACGCCGAACTCATACTGGCTTAAGCGAACGAGCTAATTACGCATTTAATTATGCATTATGCATTCTTAATTATGAATTAATACGGACTTTCCCCATACCCCCTAAATAATTTTCCAGTCAAAGGTCTGGGGAAGCAGGCGGTTTGAGACGACTTCCGTTTCCTTTGCGAATTCCTGTTTCGGGGCGAGCTTGTCGGACTTCTGCCTGTTGCAGGTCATGTGTGCGAGCTGTAGATTGCCGATATCCGAGGGGTGACCGTTTCTTGAAACGGGGATGATGTGGTCGATGCAGGGCGAAAGGGGATGTGGGAATTTCAGCCCGAAGTCCACGGGCTTGCCGCAGATGCCGCAGACCGTCTGCGAGGCGTAGATTTTCTTTTTGTTGGATTCAAACTGCGCCCTCTGAGTGCCGTTGTGGTCGGGGCGTAAATTCGGCTTTGCCATGTTCCCACCTCCTCAAATGGGTATAAAAATAGCACCTGCCTCCGACATTGGTGTCGGTCGCAAATGCTCAGTGTTCTTTAAGTTCAACGCAGAATACCTGGTCGAAGTTGTAAATACCTATCCATGCGCCCTTCTGCTTTACGATAACAGCTTTGCCGTCGTAAGCGTAGTCGTCCCATTCTCCTTTGCCGTAGGAGATAGTTTCACCGCTCTTGAAGGTGATCTCTATTCTGTCAGCGCTCTCCATTCTCTCACATCCCTCAAATGGGTATGAAAAAACCGCTCATTGCTGGGCGGTTTTATTTGTATTATTTTTCATATATTCACAAAGGAAGTCACTTTCTTCAAAAGTAAGCACAGCATAAGGCGACTCTTTAGAATCATCTTCATATCCGCTTAAATTACAAGCAGGTGGATTTACAAGAGGATTAAAACCTAATTTTTCACATATTTTATCAAAAGTTAATTCCATAAGAGCACCTCCAATTTCAGATTTTTTTCTTTTAATTGATCCAAAGCGTCAGCAAGTTTAGTCTCAAAACTATCTGCTAAGTCACCTTTATTATACACTATCCTGTTCACATTGTCAAGTAACATATCAACATATGAAAGGTTAGCTTCGCTTGTATCAAATTCACCTAAAAAACTATAACGATATAATGAACCATTATGGCAAGCAATTACCCCATACTTATATTTTCTCTCATAAGCGCAGCCTATATCATCAATACTTGGTGTACCACTTTTAGGGTGATTATGAATAGCAATAATACTGTATGGTTCAGATTCACGAAGCATTTGGCACATTCTCTTAGATGGTTTCACTTGGCTTTTTACGTTATAGTCTGTTCTGGTGATATAGTGTCCTGACTTACTATCGATAAAAGTTAAGTCTTCAAATTCTGTTCCTGTTCTGTGTTTAAGCATATTTCTTGATTCTTGACACATAATTCTGCTAATCTGAGCAGATTCTGAGAATTCATTAAAAATTTGTCTGTATTTCGGCGAATTTATTTTAGCGTTCTCGACAATTGTTATGGGATTTTCCGCCTTAACTTTGCTATTCTCACTTTGTACATATCTGCTTATTCTTTCTCGCTCCAATGCCCTCGCCTGCTCAGGAGTGAACTTCGTAGGCGGCGGAGCCCCTGCCCCCACCTTTGGCGCTTCCCAAGTCCGCTTAGACCACACATCCTGCCGCTGTCTGCCGTTCTCATAGATAACGGAACAGCCGCAGTTATCATGCCTGCGGTAAACGTCATGTGGCTCTTCACCGTAGACATAGCGCCCAGCTATCGCAGTACACCACTTACAGCATTTGCCGTCGGTCTCACGGGTGATAAAGCACTTCAAGCCTGCGTCGTTGCGGAACTGAGCGTTTTCCCTGATGTAGTCGTCGTGGAACGACATCGAGATATTCGCCGTTCCGCTCCTCGCCCTGCGCTGTATGACGCTGTCCTCAACGGTCGGGTCAACGAGGGAATGAGCGAACTGCTGAACACGTTCGAGGGGAAAAGCCGCAGTCTGAGGGCGGATGTTCAAGCCGTTTTTCCTGTCGATGCTCCTCTGCACCTGCCCGAGGACGCTGTTTGTCTCGCCGTAGCTCCCACGGAGAAGCTCCTCCGCCACCGCTTCACGGTCGGTCAGGCTTAGGACGTTTTCCGAGAAGTACCTGCCGACGAGCTCCGAGAAGATACGGGAGTATTCGGCGGTGTCCCTGAACGTTGCTTTGCCGCTCTGTATGCGCTTCATGACGGAACGGAGCGAGGGACTTGTGGACATCTTCTGCTGTATCAGCTTCCTGAGATCGTCGTTGTTCACGTTGCATCACTCCTTATCCAAAATGGGGGAAGTCCGCCCTGTAACGCAACAGCTTCGCTCACTAACATTCGCCTCTCGCTGTTGCGGCGGACATTTTCCCCCAAGCCCCCTGATTTGAAATGGGGGAAGTCCGCCTTGAAACGCATTGTTTTCGCTCCCGAGGTCGCTCCATCAATGCGGCGGACTCTCCCCCAAGCCCCCTGCATCACTCTCCAGACCCGTCATGCGGCGGATGTTGTCGGCGCCCATGAAGTCGGGGATTGCCTGATTTATTTTGAGTATCGCATCGCCTGCCGCACCCAGAGCCGCAGAGTCGGGCTCGAATATCGGCAGCCACTCGGGGACGGTGTCCGCAAATGCACGGCGGTCATATTCGATACCGTCACGGACACAGGCGGCGAGGTAGCCTGCATTGAGGAAGCCCACTCCAAAAGTGCGCTGAGCCTTGCGGGCGGTCAGACGGAGCTGTTCGTGGCTCGCCCTGATAGCATCATAGCTTGCAGGGTTGGAAGTGGTAAAGCCCAGATCGTCGATAGTCAATCCTGTCTCCCCTGCGAAAATGGAAGCGTAGGCTTTGAGCTGCTACACATATGGCGCCATGCTCTGCTGAGTGAACTGTCCAACAGTGGGCTTGTCGCCCCTGTCATTCACCGAAGCGGTGAAAAAGGTGGACACGGTCGCCGCCTTTGTATTAAACTTTGCGTCGGGGGAAATGCCGAGGATGTACTTCTGCGGAAAGCTGTAGAACTCCGCCGAGATATCCATGCGCCTGAACGTTCTGAGCACCGCCTGAGTGATGTCCATGCAGACACGGGAACTTCTCGAATGACCGAAAGGGCGCTTTGCGTCGGGACGGTTGATGATCGGTACCAGAAGCGCAAAGGTAGCGCTGTGTGCGAACTGCTGAACGAGCTTGCCGTTCTTGTAGTAGTCGGTCTGATAGGGACGGTAATAAGCTTCAAGCACAGGCTTGCCGTGTTCGTCACGCTCCGGAACCGCATAGCCCTCGGTGAGCATTTTGGTGACGGGGTCGATAATTCCCGTAGCGTTGCCGCCGTCGATGACCTGAATAGTGGGATAGCCGTCGCTGTCGCCTCCTATGGCAAGGAAGCTGCACGAGGTTATCAGCGAGGACAGCACCGAATCGTCAATGAAGATATCGGAGTTGTTGAGGCGGAATATCTCGCCTATAGCGAAGTCGTCGTTCCTGAACCTGTCGAAAGCGAGACGGTCGGCAACGCTGTC
>JAFVBU010000231.1 GCA_017479805.1 Ruminococcus sp. | reverse complement strand
GTATGGATTTAAGAAAGTTTGTATTTAAGCTCGGGCGGATGATATCCGCCCCTACACAGGCGAATTTTATGCGTAATCCACGGGCGCTCGGAAAGCGCCCCTACATCACTGCCCCATATTTACTACCGTCGTGCGAAAGCAGACTGACCGCACCGCAGAGAGTGAACGAGCTTGCGAGTGGGAGCGTGAGTGTGGTCGAGCTGACGTCAGCTCGGTGACGCCAGCTCGGCAGCTTTGTTAAAAAACAACAAAAAATGTGCCGCTTATATGTCAAAGTGGTAAAAATTTTGGATTATGCCTTATTTTTGCGTGACATTTCATTTTTACTGTGATATAATATGGACAAGGTGTTTTTTTAAGACAGATCATTTTTGACGGATGCTTTTAAAGCTCCCATATTATTTCTATGAAAGGATCTTTTTTCAAGATGGACAACAGAGATTTCGATACACAGCGCCCACGTAAAAAGGCGTCCAGAGAAACTATAAGAAAAAGGCAGCTTATCGCCCTTTGCGTTATTGCTTTGCTGGTTCTTATACTGATCCTCCTCATCGCCAAAGCCTGCGCTCCAAGCAGTAAGGGTGGAGAAACCACTCCGACCGCTACTACAACTACCGCTGTTATCATTACAACTACTACCGATCCTGCGCTCACTACTACCGTTGCCACTACTACAACAGCTCCTGCTGAGCCTGAGAACAACAGTGACTTCAAGCTCGATAAGTACGTTATCGAACTGGCAGTAGGCGGCAAGGATATGCCGAGAGTTCAGGAATATCCCGAGGGCTCGGGCGAATGGAACGAAAACTGGTCATCAAGCGACGAGAATATCGCTACTGTTGACAAGTGGGGCAACATCACAGGTGTTGCAGAGGGTGAGTGTACCATCACTCTCAGAGACGGTCTTGACACTACTCAGGAAGTTAATATCAAGGTAATCGTCAAGGGCAAGTCAGAGACAGCCTCAGAAGAAGCCACTACTGGAGCAACTACTGAGCCTCAGTCCGCAGATGTGGGTGAGGCTCCTGCTCCATCAAGAATAAATGTTGCAGAAGCACACTATGAGGGCGATACCCTCATCGTAAACAAGACATACAGCCTTCCGCAGTCCTACGACCCCGGCGACCTTGACCCCACCTGCAAGGAGTGGTTCTACAAGTTAGCCAACGGCGCTGCAAAGGACGGTCTCAACATCTACATTTCCTCGGGCTACCGCTCATACGACTACCAGAGCCAGATATACAACAACTACGTTGGTATCTACGGCACTGAGACTGCCGACACTTTCTCAGCTCGCCCAGGTAATTCAGAGCACCAGTCAGGTCTTGCTATCGACGTCAACATCATCGACGATTCATTCGCAGGCACTCCCGAGGCTATATGGCTCGCAGAGCACTGCTGGGAGTACGGCTTCATTATCCGCTACCCTGAGAATAAGCAGGCTATAACAGGCTACAAGTACGAGCCGTGGCACATCCGCTATGTTGGTTCTGCTATCTCAAAGCAGATTCACGATATGGGCGGCGATACCACTCTTGAGGAGCTTTTCGGCATCACATCACAGTATCAGAACTAAAATCATCCCGTGGATATTTCCACGGGATTTTTATTTTTGCATTAAGCAGTTTGTAGGGGCGGATATCATCCGCCCGTGGGATACGCAAAAATCTGCCTGTGTAGGGGCGCCCTTTGGTTATCAATGTGAGCGGTGAGATATATGACGTTTTGAGGACTGCCCAAGGCAGCCCCTACATTCTCAATTCTCAATTCTCAATTCCAGCCGCCAAACTATAAGTTTGAACAATTATAGCTTGACTTTGTTGTGACAATATGTTACAATTTAATCAAGAAATTATTTGTTCAAAAGAGATACCAAAACATTTTTTAAGGAGATAATGAGGATGAAAAAAAGAAATACAGTCCTGTCTTTGCTTACGGCTGCTCTCATGCTCCCAGTGCTGCCTGTCGGAACTGCTTCTGCGGCTAAGGTCTTGGACGGCTGGCAGCTCGTGGATGAGTGCTACACTCCCGACGGCGGTCGGCAGTATGAGGGTATACTGAATGTTTCAAATAAAAACGAGCTGACTATCCCCACAGAGGTTGACGGTGCTCCCGTGAAATATGTCGAGCCCGTCGAGTTTATCAGGGAGTGGAAGTCTTATAACCATGAGGCGACTGAGCTGACCGTCCATGTTCCCGAGGGTGTGAAAATAAAAGAGAGAGATTATAAAAAAGCACCCGATGATATGTATATGCTGCACAACTGGGATTTCCCTCTCACAGCTAAATTTATTCTCAGCGACGGAACAGAACTGGAATACGCCCCACACTACAACGAATACTATGATCATGCCGAGGAGCCGATAATCAAAGAGAACGGAGAAATAGATTACGTCAGGATACCT
The DNA here is from genome assembly GCA_017479805.1 of Ruminococcus sp. Lineage (GTDB taxonomy): Bacteria > Bacillota > Clostridia > Oscillospirales > Ruminococcaceae > Ruminococcus. The sequence continues at coordinate 12,820 of JAFVBU010000231.1, read as the reverse complement.
TTGAAACGCTACTGGGACTATGAGATACTGACAGATGAAAACGGTGAGAAGTATGTCAATATCCTTAAATATAACGGCATTTCCGCTAATATTGAGATCCCAAAGGCATTAGAAGGTTTACCGGTAAAAAGTATTGATGGAAAACTCCTCAAAGTAGAGCAGCAGAGATACCATATCTCATTTGATATCCCGTACACCGTTGAAAGAGTGGGAGATGGCTTTTTCGATGGGATACACACCTGTACCATAGTATGGAGCGATAGCCAATATGAGTACCACGGCAGCGACGATCCCGATATACCGCCCTATCTCTCATTGGTCAAAATGTACAAGCGCAACCGCTACCGCTCCTTTGATGAAATGGTTCCCGAAGCTGATGAGATGAGGGCAGAGGGCAAGAGTGAAAGCGAGATCGATTATCTGTATCAGGTCAGAGCACAAGAGGACTATCTCGAAAACGAAAGACGTGAGATACAGCCTGCTAAATCAGAAATAGCAGGTATTCCCGTTATGGGAGCGGAATCTGTTGATAGTTACATCATTGACTTCGATGGCGCTCTGTCGCTTCCCGACAGCATAAAATTCATTCGGAGCAACGTTTTCAGCAACTCAGTCCTCAGTGACCTGAATCTGCCGCAAAATGTAAAAATACTCCCGTCAGATTTTCTCGACAACAACAACAGAGTGCGTACAAAGTTTGACAGCTTTGAGAATGTCATGTGGATACCACGGGATGTGTTTACCGACCACCCTTATAATGAAAGCGAGGGGCTTCTCCCTGCCGAGAAAATGCTCCCCGAGGGTGTCAGCTTCGACAGTCCCTTTGACGGCTTCCATATCAGCGACGATATGAACCGTACCTACCGCATTTATATGGACAGGAGCGATTTTAATTACTACGCTCACCTTATCACCGACCCAACAGGCGAAAAAGACGTACCTGCGGAGTTTATGGGCTTCCCCGTTATCGACGAGAGAAGCGATGCTATGTATGCAAGCGCCGCTTATATAAAGGTTCCCGAGGATATGAGGGAGCTGAGCCTTAACAGCTTTATTTTCGACCCACAGGACTTCCCTGCGCTCAAACAGGGCATAAAAACCGCCGATTACAAGTCCTATATCGACGGTGTAAAGAATCTTCTCCAGTCAAGCCGACTCAAAGATCTAAAGGTGCTGGATATTCTCAGCGATGATATCCACGTAGCTGAGCGTGTGTTCTATGATACCGATATCAAGGAGCTGTCTTTCCCGAAAAATGCCGTTATCGAGAACAACGCTTTCGGAAGCTCAAAGGTGGAAAACCTCACCTTTGAGGGCGAAAATGCCGAAATAAAGCTAAATAGCTTCGCCTTTGCACAATCGGATATCAAGAACCTGAATTTCCCCAAAAAGGTCAGCGATATGACCATCGGCACAAATACATTCGCAAACATCAAGGCTGACGAGCTGACCATTCCAGAGGGCACTTCCTTTATCGGCACCTGCGCCTTTGCGGACTGCAAAAATCTGAAAAATGTTGTTGTCAACGGCTCTCCCGAGATAGACAAGATGGCTTTCTCAAACTGCTCCGCTCTGGAAAATATCACATTTAACGGCACTCCCAAGCTGAACAGTACGGCGCTGAGGAACTGCCGCTCGCTGAAAAATATCGATATTGACCTTTCTCAGGACTACGCAGGCGAGCTTTTCGATACCTGTGATTCGCTGGAGACCATCAACGGCAAGGCTGCATTTGACAAAAACGGCGTTCCCTCTGCGGAGGTCAAGGACTTCATCGAGCGCACCTGCGGCAGTACCGATAATAATATCCTTGTGGATAAGTACATAAATTACCGTCTGAAGCAGATTATCAAGGAGACTGTGACCGATGATATGACCGATATCGAGAAGCTGAAAGCGCTCCATGACAAGGTTTGCAGTATGGTAAGCTACGACACGGGCAACGAGGACGACAAAAAGAATCACCTTGATATATCCGTATTCCTCAACGAAAAAAGCGTCTGCGAGGGCTATGCAAGGGCGCTGAATCTTCTGCTGAACGAGGCAGGGATAAAGTCCTGCTACCTCCAAGCACCCGACCATGCATGGAATATCGTTGAGCTGGGCGGTCACTATTTCCACGTTGATTCCACATGGGACGACGGCGAAAAGATCAGCTACGACTGGTTCTTGAAGTCCGACGACGAGGTGAAGCCCGATCCTTCACATTCCACATGGGAGATATTCAAGCCCTCACCGCTCCACAGCTCACAGATAAGCAAGGTGCCGAAGTGCGATGAAAAAATGGGCGACGTAAACGGCGACGGAATAGTTGACGGAAAGGACGCTTCTGCTGTGCTTGCAAGCTATGCAAGAGCTTCCGCAGGCGATGAGCCTACAGTTGATCCTGTGCTGAGTGATTTCAATTTCAACGGCAGAACAGACGCTGTTGATGCATCTGCGATAATATCGTATTACGCAAAGAGTTCGGTTGAATAAAAACAAAAATAATAAGCGGCGAAGCCGCATAACACCAGAGTCCAGAGAGGTGTAGACCTCTCTGGCAGGGGGTGAACGAGGGGGGCAGAGCCCCCCTAACAAAGCAGTCAGTCAAGCAAAGCGAAGACTGACGGACGGTCAAGTACAGCTTGCCTCAAGCCGATGACAGTAACCTTCACTAAATTCGACTTGACCGAACCTTGCAAGGCGGCTCCGCCACTTAAAAAATATACGACAAGGGGGATAAATATGAATACCAAACGTTTTGCCGCATCTCTGCTTATTGCAGGTGGACTTCTTTTCACACCTCAGACAATGCCTTTGCCATACACTCACAGCATTTTCGTTGACAACTTCATTGAAGTCGGCGACGAAAAGCTGTGGGACTATACAGTTGTACCGAGCGAGGACGGCGTAAGCTCGTCACCCTTTGCAAAGCTGACTGCGTACAAGGGCAAAGGTCCCGATATAAATATCCCCCGAACTATCGGCGGTTATCCCGTTCTTAAACTGGGAAAGGGCTTTATAAGCTCCGATTTCTCCGAAAAGGAGGTCAGCCTCTACATCCCCGACACCGTAAAGGCTTCCGACCCCGAGTGTCTGGACTTTATGTTCTATATGACCGTTTACACCGAGGACGGCATGGTCTACGACTGCTTAGGTCCCGAGTTACAGCTTCTGGGCATTCCTGCCGGCGAGAAAGAGGTATACATCCCCGATGATGTTGCAGGTATTCCCGTAACGAGCATGACCGCAGGCATTTTCAGCTCGTCCGCTGTGGAAAAGCTGAGACTTTCCGACCATTTTACCAACGTCAGCATTTCCTCAAAGACGCTGAAAGAAGTCAATATCCCAAAGGGCATGAAGATAATCCCCAGCGACGCTTTTACCTCTGCACGCTGTCCGAATCTGAAAAATGTCACGTTCCACGACGGCATAAATCTCATTGCAAGGGACGCTTTCTCGGGGCTTGACATTACTGCGCCGCAGGACAAGGTGGTCTACAATCTCAACCCGATATTGTACAATTCCCTTGACTACAACGAAGCCGACGTTGAAACAGGCTGGGCGTACACTATAAACATCGACAGCGAGGGCAAGCCTAAAAACTGCCTGCTCTGCTACGCTCCCACCTTGCAGGGCGCCGCTCCCACGGAGTACAGGGGAATCCCCATCATCGATATCCCCGTTTCCGACCAGTTCCCTGCGAATATGCCCTATATGATAATCCGTGAGGGCGTGAAGTCAACGGTAAATTTCTACAATACAACTCCGCAGGAGACAAAGAAAGTGGATATTCTCAGCACCGATGTGAACTTTGAGAAATATCTTCTCAAAAATGCGGCTATAACCGAGCTGACTTTCCCCGGCTCGGCTGAACTGCAAACAGGCGCTGTCTCGGAGTGTGCCGCTCTGAAAGAGGTCACATTCAGCGGAAAAGACGCTGTTCTCAACATCGGCGGCGAGGCGTTTATAAATGATATTTCGCTCAGCAATGTGAACTTCCCCGAAAAGTGCAAAGACCTTATCATCGGCAAATATGCTTTCCAGAATACAGCCATCGGGGAGCTGGTCATACCCGAGGGGACTTCTCTCCTTGATATCGGCGCTTTCTATAAGAATGACAGCCTGAAAAAGGTCACCATAGACGGCTCGCCTACTATGAACTCCTCGGCACTGGGCAAGTGCGGCGCTTTGGAGGAAATGACCTTTAACGGCTCTCCAACTATGGAGAGAGGAGCTGTTGAAAGCTGTCCTAAGCTGAAAAATATCAACGTGGATATCACCAAGCCCATAAACGGCGGCGCTTTTCTGAACTGCCCGTCGCTGACCAAGATAAACAGCGAGGAGGTTTTCAACGAGGACGGCTCGCCTGTTGAAAAGTACAGGAGCTTCATCGAGAAGAGCTTCTACGACTCCGAAAACAACGGAATTGTTGATAATTACGCTATGTACTGCGTAAAAAAGACCGTCAGCGAAACTATTACCGACGGCATGAACGATATGGAAAAGGTAAAGGCGCTCCACGACAAGCTGTGCAGTCTCACAAGCTACGACGGCGAGGACACCTCCGCTAAAAAGAATCACACGGACGTTTCGGTTTTCCTCAACGAGACCTCTGTCTGCGAGGGCTACGCAAGGGCAATGAATCTGCTTCTCCATGAGGCAGGTATCGAGTCCTGCTACGTGTTTACCGAAACTCATGCGTGGGTCATCGCTAAAGTGGGCGGTCACTATTTCCACATCGACCCCACTTGGGACGACGTTTCAACTATCCGCTACGACTGGTTCATGCTTTCCGACGATCAGGTCGCTGTGGATAAGTCGCACACAGGCTTCGAGACTAAGATACCCTCTGACCTCCATTCCTTCCAGTGGACGGAAATGCCGAAATGCAGCGAGAAAATGGGCGACGTCAACGGCGACGGCATTATCGACGGCAACGACGCTACAGCTATTCTTTCATCCTATGCAAAGGCTTCCGCAGGCGGAGAAATGACCGTGGATATGACCCTTGCCGACGTAAACTTCAACGGCAGAGTTGACGCCGCCGACGCCTCCGCAGTCCTCACTAAATATGCGAAGTCCTCTGTATAAACAGCTATAACTGCGGTCGGGGGATATTTGAACCGTTACTTTTATCGGGGGAAACCTTTCTGAGGAAAGGTTCTCCCCCCGATCCCCCTTCCAAAGACTTTTGATCCAAATTTTTACCCCTGATAGGGCGCACCGTACAACTTCCAAAGCTGTAACATTTTGAGTGCACCCTATCAGGGGTAAAAATTTAAATATGAAAGTTTTAGGAAAGGGGTTTGGGGCAGACTCCCCACGGAGTGGGGAGATGTCAGCGCAGCTGACAGAGGGGACGGGTCGCAGTTAGCGAGAACCCTTTTTCAAAAGGGTTTTCCCCAATAAAAAGCAGCAGTTCGGATGTACCCCCGACCGCAGTTATAGCTGTTTGTCAGAAGACACCGTTTGCGGCGTCGGCGATGCGGTTTTCCCAGTATTCCTGACACCAGCTGAACTCGAACTTGCTGAACAGGTTCATGCAGCTTTTTGCGTTGCCGAGAGCGCCCTCTACACCCTCCTCGTCCTCGGCTTTGGCGAAGATGTAGAGAGCGGTAATGAATATCTCCAGCAGCTTCTTGTCGTTCTTGCCACGGGGCTTATAGCCGAATTTCAGCAGCTTCAATGCCTGATCGTAGTGCTTTGCGGCACAGTCCGTCAGCGCCAGCGCCATATAAAGATCAGCCTGTCTCTGGCTGGACAGCTTTTCCGACTGCTTCTGCATGAAGTCGATATTCTCAGTGCGGAAGTCCTCGGCGTCACGCCATTTTCCCAGCAGGCTCTTGACTTTCAGGTTTTCGATGCAGTAGTGGTATTTCTCCAGACCGCCCAGTTTTCTGTCTGACAGGCTGTCGAGGTAGAATGCCGCCATTTTATAGTCCTGTATGCGCTCATAGAGCATAGCGAGCTGGACAACATCTATCACATTAGGCTTTTTTATGTCGTCCACGAAAGCGGCGGCGTACTGCTCGCAAAGGTCTCTGGTGTAGCCTGTGTTGGCATATGTCAGGTAGACCTCCTCATATTTCTTCATCTCCGCATTATGGGACGGACGAATTGAAAATGAGATCTTTTTCCTCTCCATTGGAGATATCATGGATCTTCCCTCCTTATTTCTTCGGGATATATCCCCTGATCCGTGATTTACAGCAAACTTTTGATCTTTTTATGTTTGCTGTTATAATACTCGTAAATTAAAACACACTGTTTAAAAAGACACGTATTACATTTCTTGTATAGTATATTTTAACACATATTTAATAGATAGTCAATATTTGTTGTGCGAACTTTAACAATACCGTTGAATTGCACAAAAAAAAGAGATATTTTTTTCTATATCATTACCCCTGAGAGTGTCGGATTTTTAAGCTAATTTCAAGAATTTGTGGTATAATAGAATACAATGGAAAGGTGTATACTTTCAGTGTATGAGTTTTTAGTGTATTAGTTATAAGTTAATAGTGCTTAGTTTAGTGTACACCTACAAGCATTTAGGGGGTAATTATTATGAGATTATTGATAGTAGAGGACGAGGAACAGCTTGCTGACGCTCTCAGCGAGATACTCAAACGAAATATGTACAACGTGGACACAGTCTACAACGGCATTGACGGTCTCGACAACGCTCTCACAGGCGTTTACGACTGTATCATACTGGATATCATGATGCCGGGACTTAACGGTATCGAGGTGCTGAGCCGTCTGCGTGAGGAGCATATCAACACGCCTGTGCTCCTGCTTACCGCACGAAGCGAGGTGGAGGACAAGATAAACGGTCTCGACAGCGGCGCTGACGATTACCTTACAAAGCCCTTCATCACAGGCGAGCTTCTTGCCCGTGTACGTGCCCTCACAAGGCGAAAGGGCGATATCGTGGACGATAACCAGATGGACTTCAACGGTCTGAAGCTCACAAAGGATACCTGCTCTGTTGCGTGGATGGGCAACGACGTAAAGCTCAGCCTGAAAGAATACCAGATAATGGAGCTGCTCATATCCAACCCCAAGCGTATTCTCCCGAAAGAGCGTATCATCGAGAAAATATGGGGCTACGAAAGCGATGTTGAGTACAACAATATCGAGGTATACATATCTTTTCTGCGTAAAAAGCTGGCGTCCATCAATGCGCCCGTACAGATAAAAACAGCACGTGGAATAGGATATTCACTGGAACAGGAGGCGTGATGAAATGAAGAAAAAAGCTGACCCTATGTTCAGGAAAGCTCAGCTAAAATTATTCTCAGTAATTACCTGCATACTTCTCGCCGTATTTATCGGACTTCTCGGCTCGGTCAACATCATCACACAGGAGGTCATGAGCCGACAATCGGAATACATCCTTGAACAGATCGCCGCAGGCATAGAGTACAACGACAAGGAAATGCGGTTCACCCTTTCAAAGCCCGACGGCTATGAACCGAGAAAGAACGATATATGGAAGAATACTCCTCCCGAAAAGCCAACAAACAGCAATGGCGAAAAGGAAGAACCGCCCGAGGAGACAACTTCAACAACTACCGAAACAACAACGACTACCACAACAGAAACTACCACTACCACCGCTGTTGAAACTACAGCAGAGCCTACAGAGGAGGAAACTGAGGAGCAGTCTCAGGAGGAACAGCACGAAGAACCGCCTCCGCAGACTGAACAGCAAACTCCGCCGCAGACACAGTCTCCCCCACCGACTGAGGGCGGAAACAATAACGAGACCCAGACTCAGCCGCCGACCGATTTTAACCCGTGGGCAGAATGGAGTGAGCAGAACCCGTGGGGAAACTGGCAGAACGGCGAACAGTGGCAGGGCTGGAATCCGTGGGATCAGCCGCCGTGGAACGGTCAGAACCCGTGGGAACAGCCGTGGTGGCAGCAGGGCGGCGAGCAGAACCCGCAGATATGGGGCGGCTGGCCGTGGATGGGCGGCGACAACAATGAAGCCCATTCAAAGGAAAAGAAAGACGACGATGATGATGACGATGATGACTACGATGAGGATGACGACAAGAAAAAAGCCAAAAAGCAGAAAACTGCTTTCAATAATATCTACGAGGGCGGAATAGTTGCCCTTGCCAACACAGTCACCACCGAAACTACAGCCAAAACCACCAAAAAGACCACAGCCAAAGCTGCCGAGACTACCACAACAAGACCGTCCGAGCCGCCACGTGACGAGCGCTTCAACGACGAGGGAAAGCGTATCGAGCCAATACCGAAAAATCTCGGTTCTATCGATTTCTTTGCGCTTATGGCGGACGAAAACGGTCAGTATGTGGCTGCGCTGAACAACGACGATATCGAAAAGGAAACGGCTCAGAAGTACATCTCGGCTATCAACAAAAACAACATCACTAAGGGTATGCTCAACAATTTCCAGTTCTTCTGCACCCAAAAGCATAACGGCACACTTATGGTGTTCACCGATAAAAGCAGCGAGCTGGACGTTCTCAGCAATCTTAAACGCATAACCATACTCATCGGACTGGTCAGCGTGGTCATACTTTCAGCGGCTTCCTATTTCCTCAGCAAAAAGAGTATCGCACCTATCAGGACTGCCTTTGAGAAGCAGAAGCAGTTCGTATCCGATGCGAGCCACGAGCTGAAAACTCCCCTTACGGTAATCGCCACAAATGCTGACGTACTGGAGGGCGAGATAGGCGAAAACAGGTGGCTGGGCTATATCAAGACCCAGACCGAGAGAATGAGCGTGCTGGTCAACGACCTGCTGAACCTGACAAGGCTGGAAAACAACACAAAGGCTTTCATCAGGACGGATTTTGACATGAGCAAGGCTGTTGAGAATACGGCGCTGCCCTTTGAGTGTCAGGCATTCGAGCAGAACAAGAAGTTCATCATCGATGTGGACAACAACATCACGGTCAACGGCAGCGAGCAGCACATCAAGCAGATGGCGGCAATATTCATCGACAATGCACTGAAATACTCCAACGACGGCGGAACGGTCAAGGTCATGCTGAAAAAGCAGGGCGACAAAAAGATATTCTCCGTCTACAACACGGGACAGGGTATCAAGGAGGCGGACAAGGAGAAGATATTCGAGCGCTTCTACCGCAGCGACGAGTCCAGAAACCGCTCCACAGGCGGATACGGACTTGGACTTGCCATAGCCAAATCCATCATAGACAAGCATAAATTCAAGGTCAACGTCCTCAATCAGGAGGGCAAGAGCATTTGCTTCGTCGTAATGATGCCATGATTCAGTTGTCAGAAAGTAAGGGGCGATGCCTGCATCGCCCCGTGAATACCCGTATAAATAGCAAGGGCGCACAAATATGTGCGCCCAATTTTTTACATATATAGTGCCATTTGGTAGGGGACGGCGTCCTCGACGTCCCGTAAATACCAATTAAAATAATATGAAACGCTGTGTAGGGGAGGGCGCCCTCGCCCTCCCGTGAGTTTTTATGCAATCATCGTTGGGAGCCCGAGGGCGGGCTCCCCTACAAATCGTAACCAACGGGTGGATGATATCCTCCCCTACAATTTTGTTCATCCATAAAAATTAAGGGCGCACAAATATGTGCGCCCTATAATTATATCAGCTTGTTATTCAACGATTGGTAACTCCTTAACCAGTGCCAGCTTGTATCTCTGGATACCGAGAGCGTCGTTGTTGGTCATGCCGTCGCCGTTGCCTACAACGTCTGCATTCTTGATTCCCTGTGCGGTGATGTGCTGCTTGTCTGTGCCTTTTTCACCGAACTTGGACGGATTTGCGATAGCCTGCATGATGAGTACTGCATCGCCCAGACTTACCTCGCCGTCACAGTTAGCATCGCCGTATACTACCTTGCTGTCCTTATCTGTTGTAGTAGTTGTGGACTTGCCTGATGTTGTTGTGGTAGTTGCCTTTGTGGTAGTGGTTGTAGTCTTTGCAGTTGTGGTAGTTGTGGTCTTGGCAGGAGTTGAGCTGCCGTCGGAGAGCTTGCCGTAAACGATACCGCAGCCTACGGTTGACATATAGACCTTGCCGAACTCGGTCATATCGCCAACGAGGTAGTTGCCGTTGCCTGTACCGCCGTAGAGGTGGTCTGTATTTATGCAAACCCATGTCTTGCCTGCGTCAGTTGAGCGGTAAACGCCCTCGGGGTCTGTCTCGGCAGGCTTGCCGTAGATAAAGAGTGTATTCACACCGCCCTCCTTTTCGGGAGCGCCGTAGCCGATGCACTTAGCGTATGTAACGTTTTCGAGGTGCTCTACCTTTTCGCCCTTGTCGGAGATGATGTATACACCGTGGTTAGCGCCTGCAAGAGCAACTGTGCCGTTGCCGACGTAAGCAAGGTCGCCTGTGTGCTCGAATTTCCATGTAAGCTCCCAGTTGAACGGGCAGATACGTACTTCCTTGAATGTAGCGCCGTAGTCCTCACTTACAAAGTATGAATAGTGTGACTCGTCGTAGGTAGGCTCTTTCTTGGACATATCAGATGACCAGTACTCGTTGTACTGAGCGCCTGATGCATATACCATCTTGGGGTCTTCGGGGTCAACGAGAGCATAAACGCCCTTTGTAGCCTGAATTCCGTCGCACTTCTTCCATGTAGCGCCCCAGTCGTCGGAGTAGGAAGCTGCGCCCTTTGAGCTTGTGTTTATAATTCTGTACTTGCCTGCCGAAAGCTCTGTTATAGCGAGCTTACCGCCTGTGCAGGCAGGCTTGAATGTATTCCATGTCTTGCCACGGTCGAGGGTATAGAAGCCGCTGCCTGTGTTGTTGCCGTCGCCCTCGGCTGTTCTTGCCCATACATCGGTATTCTGAGGGCAAACAGTGATAGCTGAGGTCGAGCCCATGTTAGGCTTGTACTGTGCAGGGATACCGTCTGTTGTTTCGTGGATGAAGCCGTCGTAGTCGCCGATAGCTGAAAGGTCGAGACCGTCTGCTGTGCTGAAGAAGTCAAGGCTTACGCACTCCTCAACGCCGTCAGGCTGGAAGTAGAACTGGATATCCTTTTCAGCCCATGCATTGTCGCAGGCAAAAACGCCGTTGCCCGATGTGAGGAGGATACGGTCGCCCTCGGGGTCTCTCGGGTCGATGAGGATACCGCTGCCCCAGTGACAAGCCTTGCCGTATATCCAGTCATAGCCGTTGAGAGCGAGAGGAAGTGACTTGAATATCTTTACGCCTGTGCCTGTTGAGTAGTCAGTCTCACCTGCACCCGGAGTAATGTCCTCCCATGTCTTGCCGCCGTCGGATGAGCGGAAGAAGTGGTCGCCCCATGCGATAGTTCCCTCATTTTCGGGAGTTGACGGGTCGTCCTGGATCCACTCTGTACCGCACCACTGATCTGACCATACACCGCAGGTACGTGCGAACATCTTGTTGGGGTCTTTTTTATCCACCTCGATCATACCGATGGAGTTATCTGAAACTGAGAGCTTTTCAACAGTGCCCGACTTGATGTTGTACTTGTAAGCGCCGCCTGCTGCGCCTGAGAATGCCAGACCGCCGATATATGTGAAGAAAAGATTTCCGTTGTGGTCGCTTGTGATGGAAAGAGGGTAGTTAGCGTTGGGAAGTTCCTTAATAGGCTCGAACTTGTCATCCTTTACGCTTGCAACGTGGATATTCGGCTCGCCTGTAACGGAAGTGCCGACGTAGACCTTGCCGCCCTCGATATAGATACAGCCGATACCGTTCTGCTCATTGTAGAGCTTGCTTGGCTCAGTACCCCTTACAACGTGATCTGTCCATGAGGGGTACTTGAGTTCGCCTGAGAAAAGACCGAGAGCATCGTAGCCCTCAACAGGCTTCCATGTCTTACCGCCGTCAGTTGACTTGATAAGAGCGGACTTGCCGCCTGTTACGTCACCGCCTGCGTAGATGGTATCAGGGTTGTCGGGGTCAACAGCGATAGGCTCGATACACTCACGTCCGTCGCCGTTTCCGTGCACCTGAATCTGGTCAGTAACGTCAACGCCTGTGAAGGTCTTGCCGCCGTCGGTGGTCTTGAAAATAGTAGTTTTAGCGTCCGAGAAGTAAGCACAGCCGCAGAGGAAGTAAGCGGTCATATCGTCTGTAGGGTCGATAGCGATACCCTTACAGCTGAGAAGTCCTCTGTCGTCCTCGCTGAGGAAGCCGAAAAGCTGAACCCACTGTTTTTTGTCGTAGTCGTATCTGTAAGCACCGCCAACGTCGGTACGGAGATACATTTCTTTCTGTCCCGTAACAATGCCTGAAACGAAACCGGCACCGCCCATTCTGAGAGTGCCCCACTCCATTGTTGAGGAAATATCCTCTGCTGCTGATGCGACCATAAAGTTCTCCATAGTTTGTCCTGCAAATGGGAGTGCAGAAGTGCTCAAGCAAACTGCACACAGACTTGCCAATGTCTTTTTTATCATATTCATGTTTTTATCCTCCGATTTCAAGAACCTGTGATTGCCTCTGTCACAGATCATTTTTTCTTTACGATTTTATTTTAACACAAGCAATTAAGTCCGTCAATGAAGAAAATGCAAAATAATACGATATGTCATTTTTTAAATATTATAGGTAACTCGGGCATCATATAAGTTCACAAAGCGGAAAATTCTTCTTAATTTTTAATTCATATTTAAGTGTATTAGTGTATGAGTGTATTAGTGCTTAGTTGTAGGTGTCAGGTATTAGGTTTCAGGGTGTAGGGGCGCAAGCTGGCGGCAGCTCGGTCGGCTTTACTAAATTCGGGGCGGTGGTGTAGGGGCGGCGTTCCGCCGCCCGATGGCAACATTAAAATATTCGGCAACATTTTGTAGGGAACGCCGCACTTGACACGTGCCCTAC
>JAFVBU010000230.1 GCA_017479805.1 Ruminococcus sp. | reverse complement strand
CTGGGACTGGTGTTCACTCTGCTCTGCTACTTCTCGGCTATGTTCGTCACCAACGATGTGGCGCTGCTGACCTTTGTGCCGCTGACACTGTTGGTCTACGAAAAAATAAGCGACGAAAAAAGCAGGATACTCACCATCGTTCTTGAGACCTGCGCTGCTAACGCAGGAAGTATGCTCACCCCCATCGGCAATCCCCAGAATCTCTACGTTTACGACGAATTCAAGCTGTCAATGGGCGATTTTCTGCGGACTATGCTGCCTGCTGGTATCATCAGCCTTGCGGTAATATGTCTGCTGACACTCATGCTCCCCAATAATCCCTGTGCAGCTTCGGACACAAAGCATGAGGATATCCCCAAAATACCAACGGCAGGCTATTGTGCGCTGTTTGCGGTGTGCCTTATGACGGTGCTGAGAGTTGTTCCCGATGTGGTTTGTCTCGGTGCGGCAATTGCCGTGGCGCTTATCTTCAACAGAAAGCTGCTGCTTAAAGTGGACTACGCTCTGCTCGCCACATTCGTCTGCTTCTTCGTTTTTGTGGGAAATATCGCAAGGATAGACGCTGTAAGGGACTTTTTCTCGGGCATTCTCTCGGGGCGTGAGCTTATTGTCACCGCTCTGCTTTCGCAGGTGATAAGCAACGTTCCTGCGACCATCATGCTGGCAGGCTTCACCGAAAACGGCACTCAGCTTCTTCTCGGCGCTGACATAGGCGGCTTCGGCACTCTCATCGCATCCCTTGCAAGCCTTATATCTTTTCAGATTTACCGCAAGGCTGACAATGCACAGACAGGTAAATACTTTTGTGTATTTTCAACTATTAATTTTGCGCTATTAATTTTACTTATATTCATACATTTATTTTTGATAGTGTAAATATCACATAATATTTTGTCTATTTTAGTTCAATGTGACAACAACACACAGATAGTTTACTTAAATAGTAATTTGAACAATGTAATATCAAACAACAAACGCTTCTCTCAATTGTCAGAATTCGCCAAAATAAACAATTTGTTACAATAAATTCTCTATTTGGAAAATATTGACTTATCTGTATAAAAATAGTATAATATTATTGTTTGTATAATTCCTGTTTATATAGGGATTAAGAACTTATCTTCACTTACGAAGATAAGTTCAAGGAAATTATCATTATAAAAGGAGATGTTCATAGTGAACACAGATTCAATCGCATTCGACCTTGGCTGTAACTTTGACTACGCTTTATTCGACGCAGTTGAGCAGTTCGACAAGAAGCATTCTATCCGCAGCTTCTTCGGCAAGCTCAAAAATGACGGACTTCCGGGAGGAAGAAATGCAGCTATCATTCCCGATTTTACTTACGACCAGCTCGCTGACTACGTTAAGGAATGTCAGAAGCACGATATCCAGTTCAACTACCTCATCAACCCCCTCGGCATGGATCAGCACGAGACAGACCCCGTAACAGGCAAGAAGATCCGTCAGTTCCTCCACGACGCTTACGATCTGGGTATCAGAGCTTTCACTCTCAACTCACCTCTGCTCATCAAGTACGCAAAGAGCGAATTCAAGGATATTTTCATCACTCTCGGTCTTTACGCTTACCCATCAACCATTCAGTCCATCGAGTACTGGAGAAACTGGGGTGTTGACGAGATCACTCTCGACCACTGCTTCAACAGAAGATTCGACGTTCTCAAGAGCGTTCTTCAGCAGTACAAGGATACAGACCTCCACCTCCGTGTTATCGCTAACAACCTCTGCCTGAGAGAATGTCCTTTCAGACTGGCTCACGGTTCTTTCGTTGGTCACTCCGATCCTAACCTTATGTCTATGGACTACTCACTCATCAACTGCGCTTACAAGAAGGTAACACATCCTGCTGCTATCCTCACATCCGAGTGGATCCGTCCCGAGGACGTTCACTACTACAGAGAGCTTGCTGAGGAGACAGGCTTCAAGAACTTCTCACTGAAGCTGGTTGACAGAACACGTGCTACACCGTTCCTCGTAAACGTTGTAAGAGCATACATGACTGAGTCTTACGACGGCAACCTCCTCGACCTCGTTAACTGGCCGCAGAACAAGGCAATGGCTAACATCCCTAACGGCAAGGGCGCAGGTCAGGTCGGCAGACCACCTGCAAACATCAAGAACATGGAGCTTCTCAGACCCGAGGCTATGGCTGCATACGGCAGAACAATGAACCTCCCTCAGATCTATGTTGACAACAAGAAGCTGGACGGCTTCCTTGAGCACTTCATCAACAACCACGGCGCTTGCGAGAACAACCTCTGCATGAACGATATTCTCGAAAACGGCGAGACTGCACCTAACGCTTGCGGACACTGCTCATCATGGGCTAAGAAGGTTATTTCCTACGATGAGAACGAAGTTGCACAGTGGTCAAAGCTGGCTGAGAGCGTACTGGAGACACTCCAGAACGGCACTCTTTACAAGGATGCACTTTAATAACAACATCAAGGCTAAAGCCATATAGAAATTCTGTACAAAAAGCACCTCTGATCTTTTGGTCGGAGGTGCTTTTGTTTACTGCCGCCAATCATTTAATACACTTTTAATTCAATTATCGCCTAAATTATAAGAATAGTATTGAAATCTGCTTAAATCTGTGATATAATACAGTAAACAATATCGTTCGGGACGACGTCCCTTGTAAATTTGCTTTAATGTCAGATAATTTAAGGAGTTTATTATGAATAAGAACATCAAAAAAATCACAGCGGCTATGGGCTGTGCTCTTGCCGTTTCATGCGCTTCCGCTATGAATACCTTTGCCGCTGTTCAGCCAAATCCCGTTATCAGCAGAAACGTTCCTGCCTATTCAAGTGCCAATCCCGCAACTGCCTCTGCCGCTAATGACGAGCATTATTTCTCGTTCTGGACAGGCACTTCTCCCGACTATATCGCCTACGACCTGTCGACAGTCCCCGAAAAAGACCGTGAGACCGTGCTTGCGGTGTGGTACAACGTCAGCTCCTACGACAGTATCGGCAACTACGTCAGCAGGAATATGGAGCCCACCGATTACACCATTGAGATAAATGCCGCTGACGGCGGTGCTTACCCCGAAAACGGCTGGGAGATCGTGGATACGGTCACGGACAATACCCTCAGCTCCCGTCAGCACCTTGTTGAGATGAAAGGCTACAACTGGATCCGCATGAACATAACCAAGTCCGACGAAAAGGAGAACGGACAAATCCAGCTTAATTTCGACATTCACAACGTTTCCGACGGCGTTTCCGACAGCTGGATATTCTTCGGCGACTCCATCACCGCAGGCGGTATGAACAACTGCTACGGCACAGGCTTTGCCACCCATCTGCACAACATCGACGACCGCTTCTTCCCTGCTCAGGAAAACGGCGGAATCGGCGGTATTACGTCAACTCACGGCAAGGAGAACATCGACCGCTGGCTCTCCACCTACAGCGGACGCTTCGTCAGCATTGCATACGGCACAAACGACGCATGGGGCAACCAGACGGGCGCTGAGAAATATTACGAGAACACAAAGTACATGATAGACGCTGTCCTTGCCGCTGGAAAAGTGCCTGTTCTGCCGAAAATTCCATACTCTCTGGAAAAGGGTGTTGCGGACTATCTCCCTCAGTACAATGCTATGGTCGATAAGCTGTGGGAGGAGTACGGCGAGAAGCTGATACACGGCGCTGACCTTGAGACTTTTCTGAAAGAGAATCCCGAATATCTGGGCGGCGACGGCGTTCACCCGAATTCCGAGGGATATGAGGCTATACGCAAATTCTGGGCTGAGACTATGTATGAGGCTGTTTATAAAACTGCCGATAAGCCCGAGGATAAGCCTGTTGATAAGGATATAATTTACGGTGACGCTAACCTTGACGGGGATGTCAGCGTGGCGGATGCGGTGCTGATAATGCAGTCACTTGCTAATCCTGATAAATTCGGAACTGATGGAAGCAATGAGGATCATTTGACGAATGAGGGAGCTAAGAATGCGGATGTTAGCGGAAACGGCGACGGAGTGACGGGTAAGGATGCGTTGGCGATACAGAAGTATAAGTTAGGGTTGATAGAGAAATTGCCGGAGTAAAAAAACAAAAAGAAAAATAAAAAAGCGGCGAAGCCGCCAAACACCGGGATTCCAAAGGGATCACATCCCTTTGGCGGAGGGTGGTCGAGGGGGGCAGCGCCCCCCTCAGTAGTAGCAAAGCAAGCGTAGCTATGCTTTGCGGACGGGTAAATGCAAGTAACGGTCAATCCGTTGATAGTGGAGGTTACTCCCATCGG
>JAFVBU010000229.1 GCA_017479805.1 Ruminococcus sp. | reverse complement strand
CCGATGAAGCGGTGGTCGTCAGCATTCTCGAAGCCGTTCTGGAGGGTATTATGGTCTATGTAAGCAACAGAGCGCTCTGTTTTTACACGAGGAACTCCGATAGCCTCGAATTCGAGGTAAGCCATAGTACCTGTTGCGTCCTGTGTTAAAGTCTGATCGATCTTTATGCCGATCTCCTGTCCTTTGACGTACTCGCCGTCAACGAGATGTGCCCTGAGTATTTTTTCTGTTAAAGTTGAACCCATTGAGATCATTCCTTTCAAAACATAAGTATGCATATTAATTCTACAACATTTTACGTAGTTTGTCAAGTTTTAAACAAACTAAAATGTTAGTAAATATAAAAAATATCTCTCTGCATTAACAGAGAGAGAATAATTATGTAATACTATTGATCCCATTTTGTATGATCTCGTGTATCAGAGCATAATTCAGATAAACGGAAAGGACAACAAATGGCAGGAATATCAGCATATAGACGATATCCTCTATCAGCGTCCGCCACCCCAGATTGGTCTGCTCTGGATCATTGTTATAAGAGTAAACATTTACGCTGTGGGGATATTTGCTCCTGTTGTCTATAGCGTAAAAGGAACGCTTGTGCTTCGTATTATCGCTGTCTGTCCATTCAACAAAAAGAGTGCTTGCAGACCTGTACTGTCTGACATTCCAAGACAATTGCCGTTATACCTCTCCCCTTTTCTGATAATGTTAATATCAGCCGCAGTCTGCTTACAACGAGGGATAAACAGAAACAGGCTCACACCCAGTATTCCAAGTGACCACATAAGTACCATAAGCGTCGGACTGATAAATATCCCGATAAGAAAAGACACCGGCAAGAATAAAAGTATCACCGCCGGCACCTTGTATATTCTCAGGAACAGCGCCCATAAGCACAGTAATATCAATTTGAAAAAGTCAAGTAATTTCTTCATATCCATCCAATCCATTGCAGAGCGCTGTAAATAATCATAAACCCCTGATAAATTCGGGAATAGTTCCGAAAACAAGCAGTAAAAGCGTCATATCGAAAAGTATCACAACAGGGATATAGTACATTATCGAGCGTATACCGAGGTTCGCTTTATCAGGTTCACCGTCTATGGAGTACACTTTTATGCTGTAAGGCGGCTTTCTGAGCGAAGTTATGCTGAACAGCGCCACATTCCTGATGCCTGCCTGATCTGTCCACTCAACCCGATGTACTGTATTCTTTAAGCCGCTTTTGCTTGTGCAAGTTCCGATGTACCGCTTGCCTTTTATCATAATACAGATGTCTCCGATAAAACGTTTAGTGACCATACAGCATGGGATAGCGACAAGGACGGCTAAGATCAACAGTAAAATAATAAAAACGAGTTTCAATGTCTTCTCCTTATAAAAACAGCCACGAATGACCGTGGCTGTTTCGTTTATTTATCAAACGTCGTTTCTGATGATATCGTCGAGAGATTCCCTCTTGACAGCAATGCGTGACTCGCCCTTGTTCACAAAAACTACAGCAGGGCGCTGAAGTCTGTTGTAGGTCATAGCCATCGAGAAGTTGTATGCGCCTGTAGCAAGGACAGCCAGTGTATCGCCTGATTCTGCGTGCTGGAGAGGCATATTTTCACCGATGAGGTCTCCGCTCTCACAGCATCTGCCTGCGATAGTCACCTTTTCGTCACGGGGCTGGTCTGCCTTGTTTGCAACAACAGCCTCATACTCCGACTGGTAGAGGATGTATCGTGGATTGTCGGGCATACCGCCATCGATGGACACATATGTGCGGATATTCGGTATTTCCTTGCGTGCGCCAACGGTGTACAGAGTTATACCTGCCGAGCCTACGATCGATCTGCCGGGCTCTATGTACATTCTCGGCTGAGCGATACCCAGCTTCTCACACTCGCTCCTTACCACGCCTGATACTCTTTCGAGGAACACCTCAAAGGGCTGTGGGTCGTCCTTTTCCAGATACTTTATACCAAAGCCTCCGCCGAGGTTCAGTCCCTTTATCTCGTAGTTCAGCTCATTCTTTATCTTTGCGATGAAGCCGAGCATAGTCTTTGCTGCTGCCTCGAATGGCTCGATATCGAATATCTGCGAACCGATGTGACAGTGAACGCCGTAAAGCTCAACATTCTCACAAGCTACAGCTTCCTTTACAGCCTCAAAAGCCTCGCCTGTTTCCAGTGCAAAACCGAATTTGCTGTCTATCTGACCTGTCATTACGGCTTTGTGGGTATGAGCGTCGATACCGGGCTTGATACGGAACATGATATGAGGCTTTTTGCCCATATCCTTTGCGATAGTCTCAAGCCTGTGAAGCTCGGGGATATTGTCAACGATAATGTGTCCAACACCTGTTTCAAGAGCGTATCTCAGCTCCTCGTCGGTCTTGTTGTTGCCGTGGAAGCCCACCTTTTCCATTGGGAAGCCTGCCTTGACAGCGGTGTACAGCTCACCGATGGAAACAGCGTCAAGACCGTCCCCCTCGTCGGCAACTATGCGGCACATTTCCAAGCAGGAAAAAGCCTTGCTTGCGAAGTGCACCTCACCCATGCCGTTGTAGTACTTGTTCATGCTGTTGTGGAAACTACGGAGATTCTTGCGAATAAGCTCCTCGTCCATGACATAAAGCGGAGTACCGTACTGTGCGGCAAGGTCAACAGTGTCAGTGCCGCCTACGGTCAGGTGTCCCTTTTCGTTGACACCAAGATTTTCGGATACAAACATTTTTATCCACCCTTTCGGAAATATTTATTCGTCAGCGACGTCATTGTCGTCTGCGATATCCTCAACTATAGCCCTCAGTTCCTCAACTCCCTCAAAGGTCTGAGATGAGAACGGGATGCTGTGAATGTCCTCAAAGCACGGTATTTCGTCCTTGAACGCTTCCATGCGCTTTGCTCTTTCCGTCTTGTTCAGCTTGTCGGCTTTGGTCAGCACCAGTACAAAGGGCATTTCCGTGTCGATAAGGTAGTTTATCATGTGGATATCGTCCTTTGTGGGAGCGTGGCGCATATCCACCAGCATGAACACAAGGCGGATATCACGGTCAGAGCTGAGGTAACCCTCGATAAGCCCTGCCCAGCGCTCCTTTTCGGACTTTGACACCTTTGCATAGCCGTAGCCCGGCAGGTCTACAAAATAAAGATTTTCCAGACCGTAGAAATTTATAGTAGCAGTCTTGCCCGGGACTGAACTTACCCTTGCAAGATTCTTTCTGTTGAACAGCTTATTTATAAGCGTGGATTTTCCCACACTTGAGTGACCTGCAAAGGCGATCTCAATGCGCTCGGGAGCAGGTATCTGTGAGAATTTTCCGTATGCGGCTGAAAATTCAGCCTTGTTGTAATTCAGCTTCACGGGGGAAACCTCCGTTTCTGTTTATTTTATCAGTGCGGTATCAAGCACATCTTCAAGTGTATCAGCATATACGAACTCTATAGCGTTCTTTACAACGTCGTCCACTTCTTCAAGATCGGGTTTGTTTGCAGACGGGATGATAACTGTTTTCTTACCTGCCTTGTAAGCAGCCATTGTCTTTTCACGTAGACCGCCGATGGGCAGCACCTTTCCGTGGAGAGTTATCTCGCCTGTCATAGCCACATCAGCCCTTACAGGAAGTCCGGAAAGTGCCGAAACAAGTGCAGTTGTCATGGTAACGCCTGCGGACGGACCGTCCTTTGGAACAGCGCCCTCGGGAGCGTGGATGTGCAGATCGTTCTCCTTGTAGAAATCGGCAGGGATGTTGTACTTGTCCGCAATGCTTCTCACGTAGCTTACGGCTATCTTCGAGCTTTCCTTCATAACATCGCCCAGCGAGCCTGTTACCTCTATTTTGCCCGTGCCTTTGAGCACCAGAACTTCAAGGGGCATGAGCACACCGCCGACGGAAGTCCATGCAAGACCGTTTACCACACCGACCTGATCTGTCTTGGACGAGATATCCTCCAGATACTTCTTTATACCGAGGTATTCCTGAAGATCGTCCTCCTTGATGATAACTCTTTTAGCATCGCCCGAGGCTATCTTCTTAGCGGCTTTTCGGCACAGTGAAGCGATATTTCTCTCCAGTGTACGCACGCCTGCTTCCTTTGTGTAGAACTGTATGATATCGTGGATGGTCTGATCCTCGATACGGAGCTGTGAGGCTTTAAGTCCGTGCTCTTTGAGCTGCTTTGGAACGAGGTGTTCCTTTGCGATATGGAACTTCTCCTCTGCGGTGTAGCTTGGCAGCTCGATGACCTCCATACGGTCAAGGAGCGGCGCAGGGATAGCCGACACGTTATTTGCAGTTGTAATGAACACAGCCTTGCTTAAATCGAACGGCACTTCGATGAAGTGGTCACGGAATGCGTTGTTCTGCTCGCTGTCGAGGACTTCAAGCATAGCCGAGGACGGGTCGCCCTTGATATCGCTGCACAGCTTGTCTATCTCATCAAAAAGTATCAGCGGATTTGCCGTACCTGCCTGAATAAGAGCGGTTATGACACGGCCCGGCATAGCGCCAACGTAGGTTTTTCTGTGACCTCTGATATCAGCCTCGTCACGCACACCGCCGAGGGATACACGTGCATACTTTCTACCCATAGCCTTTGCGATAGACTTTGCAATTGAAGTCTTACCGATACCGGGAGGGCCTGCAAGACAGATTATCTGACCCTTTATTTCGGGGTTGAGCATATGGACAGCAAGGAATTCGAGTATTCTGTCCTTGACCTTTTTCAGTCCGTAGTGATCCTTTTCGAGAACTGCCTCTGCCTTGTCCATTGACAGCTTAGCCTTTGACAGCTTGCCCCACGGGAGGTCGAGGACTGTATCAAGGTAATTCTTTATAACAAATGCTTCCTGAGAGGACGGCGGCAGCTTTGTCAGCTTGTCAGCCTCTTTCAGCAGCTTTTCCTTGTTTTTGTCGTCAAGTTTCAGCTCCATAATGTCGTTTATGTAGCCGAACGCTTCATCTGCATCGTCCTCGCCCAGCTGCTCCTGAATGACACGCATCTGCTCACGGAGATAGTACTCTTTCTGTCCCTTGTCGATACTGTTTTTGGTCTGCTCATTAATGAGATTTTCCAGTTCCAGTATCTCCACCTCTGATGAAAGGCAGGCAAACAGCACTGACAGCTTGTTGATAATATTAGTCTCCTCAAGGAGAGTCTGCTTGTCACGGTAATTGAGGTTGCAGTTGAACGTAACTGCTTCGTACAGCTTTATAGGCGAATCCTGCGTCATGATATTGGTGAGCAGTTCCTTTGGCATTCTCGGGAAGAACGAAGCATAGCGCTCGAAGATATCCTTGACCGAGCGCATGAGAGCCTCTGCCTCCACCTCGTCATACTTCGCCCTTGAATAAGTAGGAGTGCGCTTTATTTCAGCCATAAGGGCCTCGCCGTCGTCGATAAGGCGGACGAGGTTAGCCTTGTAAACGCCCTCAACGAGGACTTTCATAATATTGTCGGGCAGCTTCAATGCCTGCTTTATCTCAACAACGACGCCGACCTTGTATAGATCGGAGGCTTTCGGAGAGTCCACATAAGCCTCATGCTGAGTTACGAGAAAGAGCTTTCCGCCCTTTTTCAGGGATTTTTCTATTGCAGTAACAGACTTGTCCCTCGAAACGTCGAAGTGCATGACCATTTTCGGAAAGGCAACAAGTCCCCTCAATGCAACTGTATATAAAATATTTTCTGATTCCATATTCTTATCACTTTTTCTGGTCTGTTCCATTTATTCCACCACATTTCCCTAATATAGTTATCCTGATTTTTGGATATTTATACTGATCTCTGCTCGTCGTCAAATTCCCTTGTAGGGCGACAGTCCGCCTGCGAGCATTTATCGGTTTATCTTTTCATCGAACCGTTCAGAGATCAGTATGACAGTTTAGTCAATATATATTATACTATAGTTTGTGCAAAAAAGCAAGTGAAAATTGTATGATGAAAATATGATAAAAAACCGCACAACCTTTACGATCATGCGGTTTGATATTTTTATGCGGGTTTATACGTCTTATCGCCGCTTTTCTGCTTTGCAGGCTTCTCGGGAGCATCCTTTTTGAAGTCCTTGATAAGCTCGGGCTGTTTTCCATCAGTAACACAGTCAGCCTTGACAATGACCTTGGTGACCGTTCCGTCAGAGGGAACGCTGAACATGGTATCCATCAGGATACCCTCCATAATGGAGCGAAGTCCACGTGCACCTGTTTTCTGAGCAATAGCCTTTTTAGCGATCTCAATAAGAGCATCATCCTCTATTTCAAGCTCGATATTGTCATAGTTAAACAGCATCTTGTACTGCTTGATAAGAGCATTCTTAGGCTCGGTGAGTATCCTTACCAGTGAGTTCTCGTCAAGCTCTTCAAGAACCGAGATAACAGGAAGTCTGCCCACGAACTCGGGGACCATACCGAACTTTACAAGATCCTTCGGCACTACCTTCTTGAAGATGTTTGCTTCCTCTTTCTTGACCTCGATCTCGCCGCCGAAGCCGATGGGAGCCTTGCCGATACGTGACTGTATCTGTCTTTCGAGACCGTCAAACGCACCGCCGCAGATAAAGAGGATATTCTTTGTGTTGATCTGGATAACCTCCTGATTCGGGTGCTTTCTGCCGCCCTGAGGAGGAACGTTTGATACCGTGCCCTCGATGATCTTCAGAAGTGCCTGCTGAACGCCCTCACCGCTTACATCACGGGTAAGAGAGGTATTCTCGGACTTTCTTGCGATCTTGTCGATCTCATCGATATAGATGATACCCTTTTCGGCAGCCTTGATATCGTAATCGGCAGCCTGTATCAGTCGGAGCAGAACATTTTCAACGTCGTCGCCAACGTAGCCTGCTTCGGTGATAGTTGTAGCATCGGCAATGGCAAAGGGCACATTGAGCATCCTTGCCAGAGTCTGAGCGAGGAATGTTTTTCCGACACCTGTAGAACCGAGGAGGAGAACGTTGCTCTTTTGCAGGTCAACATCGCCTTCTATGCCCATTTTCTCGTTTTTCTCCTGACTGCTGATACGCTTGTAGTGGTTGTACACAGCAACAGAGAGTGACTTCTTTGCTTCATCCTGACCGATAACATATTCGTCAAGATAAGCCTTTATTTCCGCAGGCTTTAAAAGTTTAAGCTGGGATATATCAGTATTTTTTACGGCTTTTGCGGCTTTACGGTGAGATTTTGCTATTCCGGGACCATAGAGCATCTCATAGCAATAGCATACACATTCGTCGCAGATATTCACCGAACCTGCCGAAAACATACTATGAACAGTATGCTCAGCTTTTCCGCAGAAGCTGCATGATTTATAAGTGTCCGCCATTTGTAGAACCTACCTTTATCTTTTGTCGATGACCTTGTCAACGAGACCGTAGTCGAGAGCCTCCTGAGCGGTCATATAGTTGTCACGCTCGCAGGCTGCATGGATCTCCTCGATGGACTTGCCGGTATTCTCGGCAAGTATAGCTTCCAGTCTGTTTCTTGTGCGCTCCATATTCTTAGCGTGTATCATGATATCTGTCTGCTGACCGCCGAGCCCGCCGCCGATAAGAGGCTGATGTATCATTATCTCGCTGTTCGGCAGAGCAAAACGCTTGCCCTTTGCGCCTGATGACAGGAGAAATGCACCCATAGAAGCAGCCATACCTATACATATCGTAGATACGTCGCACTTGATATAATTCATTGTATCATAGATGGCAAAGCCTGCTGTTACCGAACCGCCGGGGCTGTTGATATAAAGGGATATATCCTTCTCGGGATCCTGACTTTCAAGATAGAGAAGCTGTGCTACAACGAGGCTTGCTGTTGTATCGTTGACCTGATCTGACAGCATGATTATCCTGTCATTCAGGAGTCTGGAGAAGATATCGTATGATCTTTCTCCCCTGCTTGTCTGTTCAACGACATATGGTACTAAACTGCTCATAATTCATCGCCCTTTCTTTTAAAAACAGTTATCCCGCAAGGCTGCGGGATAACATATATTATTGGTATTTTGCTTATTCAGCGCTTTACTCAGCAGGAGTCTCATCAACCACAGCGTTTTCCTTAACGAGGTCTACTGCCTTCTGAACTCTGATATCTGTTGCGTAGTCACCGAGAGGAATGAATCTCTTGATAGTCTCTACGTCAACATTGTTTGCTGCTGCCATTTCAGCAAGACCGTTGTTGATATCTTCCTCAGTAGCTTCGAGGTTTTCGAGATCAGCGATCTTTTCAAGAGCAAGACGGAGCTTAACTTCGCTGACTGCTCTGTCTCTGTAGGTCTCTCTGAATGAATCCATATCCATGCCTGTGTACTGGAAGTAGAGGTTGATATCCATTCCCTGAGCCTGGAGCTGCTGCTCGAATGAGCGCATGAGAGAATCAATTCTCTGCTCATACATACAGTTAGGGATAGGAGAATCTACCTTTTCAATGAGAGTATTCATTATAGTATTCTCGAATGAAGCCTCAGCCTGCTGAACAGCAGCTTCCTCGAGCTTAGTTCTGATGTCAGCTCTGTACTCATCAACTGTATCGAACTCTGTAGCATCCTTGATGAGGTCATCGTTGATCTCAGGAAGCTCCTCATAGCTGATAGCCTTGAGCTTTACCTTGAATGTAGCATCCTTGCCGGCGTAATCTGTCATCTGGTAGTCCTCAGGGAACTTAACGTTCACGTCGAACTCGTCACCGATGCTGTGACCAACGATCTGATCCTCGAAACCGGGGATGAACTGACCGCTGCCGAGACGGAGAGGATGATCCTCGCCCTTGCCGCCTTCAAATGCCTCGTCGCCGAAGAAGCCCTCGAAGTCGATAGTAACCTCGTCGTCGAGCTGAGCAGCTCTGTCGTCAACCGAAACGATACGAGCGTTCTTCTTTCTGATCATATCGATCTGTCTGTCTATATCCTCGTCAGTGATCTCCTTGACAGTCTTTGAAGCCTTGATGCCCTTGTAGTCTGCGATCTCGATCTCAGGCTTTGTAACGCATACAACCTTGAGCTCAACGCCATCTTCCTTGCTGATGGAGGTGACCTCAACGTTTGGTCTGTCAACGAGAACAAGACCTGTCTCAGTTACAGCAGCGTCGATCTCGGGACCGAGAAGTGAGTTGATAGCGCCCTCATAGAATGCGCCCTCGCCGAACTCTCTCTCAGCCAGCTTACGGGAAACCTTGCCCTTTCTGAATCCCTTGATCTGGATGTTCTTCTTCTGGCGCTGGTATTCCTTTTCAACAGCAGCCTCGAAAGCAACAGGGTCGATGGTGATGACTAACTCGGTAGTATTTACATCTGTTTTGTTTGATGATTTTAAACTCATGATTTATACGTCCTCCATTAATTATATAACATACTTGGTACATTATACCACATTTCAAATTATTTTTCCACTAATTTTACGCACTTCTGCATTTTGAATAATTTACATTATTTTTTCAGGAATAAACTGTAAATAATCACCTGCGATAAGATGGAAATTTATGCCGTCGTAGGTATTTTTAACGCAAAGCTCGTGTGCACTGCGACCATGAATATGCCCATAGTAGCAGTCGCTGATGTCGTAGCGGTAGAGTACCTCAAGGATGTCATAGTTAAAATTTGTTGCGAAGATAGGCGGATAATGCAGAAAAACGATAGGTTTGAGGTTCTCGGCAAGGGCAGACTTTATGGAAGTTTCCAGTCTCTGCACTTCCCTTTTGAGCACCTTTTCATCCTGTGTTTCTCCGGGCATATTCACCCAGCCCCGTGTACCGCAGATATCGTATTCCCCGTATCTGTAGTGATTGTTGTGCAGCAGCTTAATGGTACTGCACCCCTCCGCAGCAAGAAAGTCCTCCATCTTTTTCATGGTGGACCACCAGTAATCGTGGTTGCCCTTGATTATGATCTTCTCGCCGGGGAGATCGTTTATGAAATGAAAGTCGGGAGCAGCCTCCGCAAGGGACATTCCCCATGAGATATCCCCCGGGAGCACAACCGTATCTTCATTTTTGATAAGTTCAAGCCAGTGCTTTTTGATCCTCTCCTGATAATCAGCCCAGCCGTTAAAGACGCTCATAGTCTTTGACGGGTCGCCGAAGCAAAGGTGAAGATCAGCGAGTACGAACAAGCTCATACTCAGATACCCAGACTTTTAAGAACGTAGTCCTTCTGCTCTGTCTTGTCGATGGTGTCGCTGAATCTCTCAGGCTTGTTCCTGAGGTCTGCAAGTGCAGCGGGAACAGTCAGCTTTGAAAGCTCAGCCAGCTTGTCGATCATATCATATTCGTCAATATCGGACTTGCTTCCCTGAACAGCCTCCAGAACAGCAGCGCTGAACTTGTAAGGGCTTGCAGTTGAAGCGATAACAGTCTTTGTAGTGTCGCCTGTTGCTTCCTTGTAGTCGTTGTAGACCTTAACAGCAACAGCAGTATGAGTGTCACAGGTGTAGGAATACTTCTCATAAACAGCGTGGATAGTAGCCTTAGTCTGCTCATCGTCACAGAAGCCTGCGCTGAATTCCTCTTTCAGCTTAGCCTTTACAGCGTCATTGACTTCATACTTGCCCTCAGAAGCCAGCTTGCCGAACCACTCGTTGATAAGAGCATCGTTCTTGTCTGTCATGATGTAGAGAAGTCTTTCGAGGTTGCTGGAAATAAGGATATCCATTGAAGGTGAAACAGTTGCGTAGAACTGTCTGTTTCTGTCGTAGACACCTGTATTTATGAAATCTGTCAGAACATTGTTGATATTTGAAGCGCAGATCAGCTTGTTTACTGGAATACCCATGTGCTTTGCATAGTAAGCAGCAAGGATATTGCCGAAGTTTCCTGTAGGAACCACAATGTTGATCTTCTCCCCTGCCTCAATCTCGCCGTCTTTGAGAAGCTCAGCGTATGAGGAGATATAGTAAACGATCTGAGGAACGAGTCTGCCCCAGTTTATGGAGTTTGCGCTGGAGAACATCATACCGTTGCTGTCCAGAGCCTTCTTCACATCGTCATTTGTGAAAATAGCCTTAACACCGCTCTGGCAGTCGTCGAAGTTGCCTTTGAGAGCGCATACGCCAACATTTGAACCCTCCTGAGTTCTCATCTGACGCTTTTGCATTGGGCTTACACCGTCCTCGGGATAGAAAACGAGGATGGAGGTTCCCTCAACGTCCTTGAAGCCTTCAAGAGCAGCCTTGCCTGTGTCGCCTGATGTAGCAACGAGAATAACTATCTTCTTGTCCAGCTTTATCTTCTTAGCGGAAGTAGTCAGGAAATAAGGAAGTATCTGAAGTGCCATATCCTTGAAAGCGCAGGTAGGACCGTGCCAGAGTTCAAGCATATATGTACCGCTGAAAAGATGAGCGATCTCAGCAATGCTGTCAGTCTCGAAGTTCTTTGTTGAGTAAGCATTATCGGTACAGTAATGTATTTCAGCATCTGTAAAGTCTGTCAGAAACTTTGAGAACACAAAAGCCGCTCTGTCAGCGTACTTCATATCTCCTACAGCCTTGATGTCGTCAGCAGTGAGCTGAGGAATGGACTCAGGAACGAAAAGTCCGCCCTCGGACGAGATACCCTGAGTAATTGCCTCGGCACTTGTGACCTTGACATCGCTGTTTCTTGTACTGTTGTAATACATAATATCACCCTTCAGAAAATAATATTGTAGCCTGTTGTATCGTAGGCATTGGTCATATAATCAATGCTGAGCACCTTTCCACCGTCGATAATGACCTTAGCCACATCGAAACGGGGCTGGAGAATGCTTGGGTGCTTGCAGCAATAATCAGCAGCCGTTTTGATGATAAGCCCCTGCTTGCGCTTGTTCACCGCTTCAAAGCCTGAGACCATACTGTCAGGCTTCCGGGCTTTCACCTCAACAAATGCTATATAGTCGCCGTTTTCGGCGATAATGTCGATCTCACCGCCTTTGATGCGGTAATTTCTTGCGGCTATCCTGTAGCCCTGTCCTATGAGGTACTTGCAGACGCTTTCCTCTCCCAGTTTACCTGTCTCAGCCTTCGTCATTGATGATCTTTTTCAGAAATGTTCTTCTGTGAACATCGGAAATGCCGAATTCTTCAAGTTTTTCGTAATGGAGCTTAGTGCCGTAGCCCTTGTGCTTCTCAAATTCATACTGGGGATATTTCTCCGCAAGTTCTCTCATATATCTGTCCCTTGCCACCTTTGCGAGAACGGAAGCAGCAGATATGGAAGCAGACGCAGCGTCACCCTTTATGACATATTCGCTCTTACAGCCCAGCTCAGGCAGTCTGTTGCCGTCGATGAGTGCAAGGTCTACCTTTGTTTTCAGCCCCTCATAGGCTCTTTTCATGGCAAGCATGGTTGCCTGCAATATATTCAGTTCGTCGATCTCCTTGACGCTTGCTGTGGCTATGCAGTACGCATCAGCCTTTTCGATTATCTCGTCATACAGCAGTTCACGGCGCTTTTCGCTGATCTTCTTGCTGTCGTTGAGGTAATTGATGAGCACATCGTCATTGAGTATAACAGCAGCCGCATAAACATCTCCTGCCAGCGGACCTCTGCCTGCCTCGTCGATACCGCATATTATCGGCGTAGTCTTGCGGCGCTCCTTGTCATAGTCAAAGAGCTCCTGATGAAGTGTAACTCTTGCCATTACTGCTCCTTTTGCGGCGGCAGTTCAAGGGTTATCCTGCCCAGCTTGCCGCTCCTGAATTCGTCGAGAACGGTTATAGCCGCTCTTTCGGTATTTATCTCGCCGCCCGATATCATCATGCCACGCTTCTTTCCCACCTTTTCAAGCAGGTCAAGTCCCGTGTCCTCAGCAGAAAGCTCTGCCTTGTAGCGCTCCGTAAGTGACTGCGGATAATTCTCGGCAAGAAAGCTCAGCAGCTTCATGGCGAGTGTTTCGATATCCAGTATATCATCGCTTATAGCGCCTGTGAATGCGAGGCGTATAGCTGCGGACTGATCCTCAAATTTAGGCCACAGAACTCCCGGCATATCCAGCAGCTCGGCGCTGTTGTCCAGCTTCACCCACTGCTTTGTACGTGTGACACCGGGTCTGTCCTCCACCTTTGCACGCTTGCCGCCTGCAAGACGGTTTATCAGCGAGGACTTGCCCACATTCGGGATACCAACTATCATAAGTCTCACAGAAGCACCTGTCATACCGCTTCTCTGTCGCTTTTCCATAAGCTCCTTTAATACGGTATTTTTCACATTCGGCAGAAGATTTTTCACGCCCTTGCCCGACTTGCAGTCAACAGCCATAGCCTCTGCGCCTGTGCTTCTGAAATAATTTATCCATTTTTGTGTAGCCTTGTCGTCGGCAAGGTCACTTTTATTGAGCAGTATCATCCTCGGCTTTCCCTTTGTCATGGAGTCCATTTCGGGATTACGGCTGCTCAGGGGCGCTCTTGCGTCAACAATTTCTACAACAGCATCTACCAGTTTCAGGTTTGCGGCAATAAGACGGCGAGTCTTTGCCATATGCCCGGGAAACCACTGTATCTGCTTCATATCGGTATTTTCCATTGTATCTCCTGTTCTGTTCAGACAGTACCAATGCTGTTAAAGGGATATACCCTGAAAACGACCTTTCCGATGATCTTATCCTCGGATACAAAGCCGATCTTCGGGGAACGGCTGTCCATCGAGACTGCTCTGTTGTCACCCATGACGAACACAAAGCCCTCGGGAACTGTAATGGGATACCTGCCTGTGAAAGCGCCCTCGTCGTTATGGGTAAGACCCGTTATGTACGGCTCGTTCAGCAGTACACCATCGACCTTGACGCTTCCGCTTTCAAAGTCGATATCCACAGTCTGCCCCTCCGAAGCGATAACACGCTTTATGACAGTTTTTTTCAGCCCCTTGTTCTCTGCAAGTCCGCCGTTTTCATCGAAAGTATAAGCGATATCGGTATTGGCAACCACCACATCGCCTGTACGGAAATCCCTTGCCAGCGGCATAGAAATGACCTTGTCGTCGGTGTGGAAGGTCTCCTCCATGGACGGACCGTCAACATCCGTCACACGGAAGATATACGCTAAAAACAGCGACACCACAAAAACTGCGATAAGTACAGTCTCACAGAGTTCATATATATCCGTCAGGATATTTTTCTCACTATCTTTATCCATTATTTATTAAATAAGAGTATCTTGAAGTCCTTGAGCGGCGCATATCTTGCAACAGCCGTGCCGTAGATCTGATCGAGCTTGATAAAGCCAACGTTAGGGTTGCGGCTGTCGGCAGAATTGTTTCTGTTGTCGCCCATTACAAAATAGTAGCCGTCGGGAACGGTTATCTCGCCTGTGAACCATGCAGGACCCGAAATGAGAGTATCCTCACCGTCGGGAACAGGCTTTGTGTAAGGCTCGGAAAGCACTTCTCCGTCAACAGTAATGGTATTTGCGTCTGTATCGATCTTCAATGTCTGCCCGGGGGCTGCGATAACACGCTTGATAAGGCATTCTTCAAGCTGATTTCCTGTGATCTCTCTTTTTACCACGCTGCCGTATTCGTCAAAAACATACGAAGCGTCGTTGTTGATTATGACTATATCTCCGTAAGACGGCGAAAAAGTGAGAGTGCACATGAGTATCTTATCCTCATTCAGCAGGGTGTCATTCATGGAATGTCCCTGAACTGACAGCGGATGCAGGAGGTATGTGAAAATCATAACAATTACAAACATTGTTATGAGGGTGGATTCTATTATCTCAAAGATATCCTTTCCGATACTTCCCTTTTCTTCCTCGTTTTCAGGAGCTTTTTCCTCACTGTTATCCGGGCTTTCCGCAGCATCGTTCTCCTCTGCCGCAGTCTCGGTCACTTCCTCTGCTTCGTTTTCGAGTTCTTCGTTGGATTCTGTATATTCAGCCATATTATTCCTCCATGCCTTGTATTCCGCCGTCGGCACACCGAAAAGTGGAATAAAGCGTTATGTACGGACTGTTATTATGTTAATTATGTAGCAAAAAAGGGACTTTAAGTCCCCAAGGATAGAAGATGAGTCAGGCAGGATGAACTGCCTGAACTCATTCTTAAGCCTGTTAGCGGATCTGCTCCTTGACCTTAGCAGCCTTACCAACTCTGTCTCTGAGGTAGTAGAGCTTAGCTCTGCGAACCTTACCACGTCTTATAACCTCTACCTTGTCAACAGCAGGTGAGTGAACAGGGAATACTCTTTCGATACCGCAGCCGTGAGCAACACGTCTAACAGTGAAAGTCTCACTGATACCGCCGTGCTTCTTAGCGATAACTGTTCCCTCAAAGACCTGGATACGGCTCTTGTCGCCTTCCTTGATCTGTACGTGAACCTTTACAGTGTCACCTACATTGAACTGTGGAACATTTTCCTTCTTCATGCTTGATTCGCTGATTAACTTGAGTGCATCCATTTTATTTTCCTCCTAAAATTTCCGAACATTCTTACCTGTTCCGCACATACCGTTCAGCATTCGGCAGGTGCAGAAATAATAATAAAGGTGTGACGTATCACACAGCCTGTCCTGAGACAGAAATGCAGGCAGCGGACTGCTCGATTTAATGTCTTACGGCATTAACCCTCATTCGTACAAAAGCACGAACGGATTTCAAATGCTTTTATATCATAACATACTTTGAGAAAAAATGCAAGTGTTTTTAAGAAAAAATTTCATTGTTTTCGCAAAAAATTCCCGTTCTGCGTATGTCCTTGACCTCGAAAGGCTGTGAATCGGCTTTTTTCAGTGATTCAACGAAAAGGGCAGGATTATAGTTGGTTTGCGTTCCCGCAGGCAGGCGCATGACCATATCCACGGAGTTCTCATGCTTTTCGCACTCCATTATCTCCATGTCGGGCTTGATATCCACCTCTTTCATGCCCTTTTTGGTCTTTTTCTCAATTAGTATCTGCTCCTGTCCCAGCAGGCTCTGAATGTCCGCATACAGCTTGTCTGCGTCGTCGGTCACCAGTGAGAAAGCGTACTCCGCCTTTGCGATGGCAGTTATTTTCAGCTTCGGCTCGGCAACGGAGATTATCCGCATCCCCTCGGGCATTACCGCATTGAGCCTGTCCCTTATCTCGTCAAAGGGTATCTCCTCGTTGAGGTTGAAGTCCAGTATCTCGCAGCTGCTCTCGAAGCCCAGCGAAAGTGCCAGAGCGAACGAGTAGTAGGGGTGAGAGTGGAAGCCCTCGGTGTACCAGATGGGAAGTCCCGAACGGCGAAAGGTACGGAGCATACAGCGGTTAAGGTCGAGGTGGGAAATATACTTTGCCCTGCCCTTTTTCTCAAATATCGTTCTTATTCTTTGCAAAACACGGACCTCCGATCTCCTTGCTGACGCCGCAGGCTGAACATTTCAGGCGGCAATGGGGTGTTGTTACGGACTGACGGGCAGTCTTGTTCTCACGGATGAAAAATTCCTTTGATATATAATAGTCAAGGTGATCCCACGGCAGTATCTCGTCATACTCAAAGCGCCTGTTTGCGTAGAAAGCAGGGTCAACTCCGCAGTCTGCGAAAGCCTCCATCCACCTGTCAAACTTGAAATGCTCGTCCCAGCTGTCGAATTTACAGCCTTTCCTCCATGCTTCGTATATGACCTTGCACAGCCTCCTGTCGCCCTTTGCAAGTATTACTTCAAGCTGACTGACATTCGGGTCATGGTAGCTCACCTTTATTTTCTTGGTCTTGACGGAGTCCATCAGCAGTTTTTGCTTGTGCTCTATCATTTCACGTGTATCCTGGGGTTCAAACTGAAACGGCGTGAACGGCTTCGGCACGAATGTAGCCACACTGATAGACACCTGCACTCCCCTGCCTTTCGGACGGTATCTATACTATAATATAGGTCAACTATACGGTTGGCAAGATCGGCAATGCCGACGATATCCTCGTCAGTCTCGGTGGGAAGTCCCATCATAAAATAGAGCTTCACCGTGGAATATCCGCCCTCGAAAGCGATACGGCAGGTGTTCATTATCTCGTCCTCGCTGACGTTCTTGTTTATGACATCACGCAGGCGCTGTGTGCCGCCCTCAGCCGCAAAGGTCAGACCGCTCTTGCGTACCTTTTTTATCTTTTCCAGAAGTGCCTCGGAGAAGTTGTCCATACGCAGCGACGGCAGAGAAAGATTTATCTTTTCGTTTGCGGTGTAATCGATCAGCTTGGTCAGCATCGGGTCAATGTCCGAATGGTCACTGGTACTCAGCGAAGCCAGCGAAACTTCATCGTAGCCCGTATTTTCGCAGAGACTCTTTGCCTCCCTGAAAATGGTATCAGTGGACTTTTCACGGAAAGGGCGGTAAATGAAGCCTGCCTGACAGAAACGGCAGCCTCTTATACATCCTCTCAGCACCTCAACGGAAACTCGGTCGTGGACTATTTCGGTAAAAGGTACAACAAAATTATCGGGATAGAAAACCTTGTCCATATCCTTGATGATACGCTTTTTCACAATGGCAGGAGCGCCGTTTGTAGGCTCTACCTTGCTGATTATGCCGTCCTCG
This sequence comes from Ruminococcus sp., assembly GCA_017479805.1. Lineage (GTDB taxonomy): Bacteria > Bacillota > Clostridia > Oscillospirales > Ruminococcaceae > Ruminococcus. The sequence goes on along the minus strand of JAFVBU010000229.1, from coordinate 6,195 downwards.
CCGTAGCTGTACTTGTAAAATCTCGGCACGTATATGCCCTGTATCTGACAGGCTTTTTCCAGAAACTCGGTGCGTGTTGCTCCCTGCTGTTTCATTTTCCGGTATAAGTCCATAAGTTCGAGGTTGACCTCCTCGCCCTCGCCTAAAATGAAGATATCAAAGAAGTCCGCCAGCGGCTCGGGATTACAGACACACGGTCCGCCTGCAACGACTATCTGTGTCAACTCGTCACCCCTGTCTGCGGAAAAGATAGGGATACCTGCAAGGTCAAGCATATTCAGCACATTGGTGTACGAAAGCTCATACTGCATGGTGAAGCCGATGAAGTCGAAATCCTTTATGGGGTCAAGGCTTTCCAGAGCGTACAGTGGAATATCGTTTTCACGCATTACAGCCTCAAAGTCCTCGCTTGGCGCATAACAGCGCTCGCACCAGTAATTCTCCCTCTGATTGGTAAGTGAGTAAAGTATCTTCATACCCAGATGGGACATACCGATATCGTAAGTGTCGGGGAAACAGAACGCAAACCGCACATCGACCTTTGACTCGTCCTTGATGACGCTGCCTACCTCGCCGCCGATATATCTTGAAGGCTTCTGCACCTCAAGAAGATGTTTTTCAATTTTATCTTTTAACAGCATTTTTTCCTCCGTTCATTACCAGAAACATTTGTCGGACGGTATCCTGTGGGCGAACTGCTCATACTTCCCTGTCCAGCCCTCGGGGACGTATTCCTCTAAATTCAGCGGCTCGGGACAGCATGAAATGAACTCTTTATTGTCGAAGTCCACATAGAACATCGGGCAGAAGCTGTCCTTGTCCTCGTCGGGAGTAATGACACGCAGACTTCTCAGCTCGTCGGGAGAATAGGCACACTTGTAGATGTGCCCGAAGAACTTTCCTGCCGATTTTTCGTCGAGGACGGATATTCCCCATCTGCATTGGCTCAGCCGTTCGATAGTGCCGCAGTCATGCTCAAACTGCTCCTCGCTCTTGCCGTTCCTTATGTAGCAGCTCCGCCACATTTCGTGCCATTTCCCGTAGTCCAGCCGCCACAGCTCACGGGGAGTGACGTACCACTCAAAATGCTTTTTGTAGACCGCCGCAACGATAATATTTTCGCAATATTCAGGAGTTACCCTTTCCATTTGTTTCATGTGGTCACCGCAATTCCTTTTCAAAATATATCATATCCACAAGCTGCACCCCTGCTTCAAAGATGGGATGGTCGTAGTTGTCAGTGAAAAAATTCTTCACCCTATGCGTCCTGACATAACCGCATTTCTCGTAAAAGGGCACTGTCAGCGGACTGTCGCCCGTTCCGAGGATGAGCCTGCGGAATCTTCCACGGCAGCTATCCTCCGCAAAGCACAGCAGCTCTCTGCCCAGACCTTTTCGCTGTAATTCGGGCTTTACGGCAATATTTTTCAGCTCGCATACACCGCCGCCCTCATCGGTCAGCACACATACACCTGCCGCTTCGCCGTCAAGATACAGAACGTAAAGCTCACCTCGGTCAAGATATTTCATGACCATATCTTCCTGTTCATCGCCAATGAGCAGAAGCTCCATAAACTGCCGCTTATCCTCGGTGATACGCTTTATCATGCCATATTTTCCTCGGTGAAGCGCTTCGGAAGAAATTCGCTGAATTTATGAGCGCCGTCCGAAAGTATCACTGTAAAATCGTCGCCGCAGAATTCCGAAAGCACCTGCAAACAAGCGCCGCAGGGAGTACACGGGACAGAAAAATCATCCCCCGAGCTTCCTGCAACAGCAATGGCTGTAAACTCTCTTTTGCCCTCGGAAACCGCCTTGAAAACAGCAGTACGCTCGGCACAGACGGTCAGTGAATAGGACGAATTTTCGATATTACAGCCTGTGTAAACTGTTCCGTCAGCGGTGAGAAGTGCCGCTCCCACACGGAAACGGGAGTACTTGCTGTAGGAATTCTTTGCCGCTTCAACAGCCTTTTCAAAAAGCTCCTCAGTCATTTCAGTGACCTCCCTTTGAGCCGACCTTGCGCTTTTTGCCGTCGGGAGTCATGATGTAGGTATTGTTGAGCTGTGCCGCAAGATTGCCCACAACGGACTGTCTGTACTCGTTCCTGAGCTGTGTCTGCTCGGCTTTTTCGGCATCGGTAAGTCCCTCAGCCTTTGATTTATGTGCAAGTTCATTTATACGGTCAATTCTTTTCTGGTCCATTTTAACACTCCTAAAGTATAGATGATAATATTTTACCACATATCCCGAGATTTTTCAAGCACTTACTGGATTTTTGATGATATTTATGATATAATCATGGTATAGAGTTATTTAAGGGGGATCAATATGAAAAATGCATTAGTCACAGGCGGATGCGGAGGTATCGGCGAGGCGATATGCTGCAGGCTCGGTGCGGAGGGCTATCATGTTTTCGTCAACTACGCTCACTCAAAAGAAAAGGCTGAACGGCTTGCGGCTGATATCGGTGGTGAAGCTGTTTGCTTCGATGTTTCGGATAAAAAAGCGGTCGGGGACTTCTTTGGCAGTACCAACACAGACCTGCTCATCAACAACGCAGGTATATCCGTTATCGACCTGTTTACCGCCGTTTCCGACGAAAAGTCTCAGCAAATAATGGACATAAACCTCATCGGTGCGATGAACTGCGCCCGTGCCGCTCTCCCCTACATGATACGTGAGAAATGCGGAAATATCATCAATATAACGTCCATGTGGGGACAGTGCGGTGCTTCCTGCGAGGTGGACTACTCCGCTTCAAAGGCCGGCATGATAGGCTTCACAAAGGCGCTGGCGAAAGAGGTAGCACCATCGGGGATACGTGTTAACGCAGTCTCTCCGGGGTTCATTATGACGGAGATGAACAGCCGCTTTTCCGAGGAAGATCTGGAGCTGATACGTGAGGACATCCCTCTCGGGATATTCGGCGAACCACGGCATATAGCGGACGCTGTGGCTTTCCTTGCATCGGCACAGGCGGAATACATCACAGGACAAATACTTGCTGTCAACGGCGGTATGGTCATATAAGGAGGATACAATGAACGACAGACTGAAAAAACAGATCGAATTCATGCTCGAACTGGACAAAATGAAAAATATTTACCGTCAGACCTATGTTCTGCATGAGGACAGAAAGGAAAATGACGCAGAGCATAGCTGGCATTTGGCAATACTGGCAATGCTGCTGACCGAACACGCAGACAAGCCTGTTGACCCTGTAAGGATAATGAAAATGGTGCTGATACACGACGTTGTGGAGATCGACGCAGGTGATACATACTGCTATGATGCCGAGGGCTGCAAGACTAAGGCTGACCGAGAGGAAAAGGCTGCACAGCGTATTTTCGGGCTTCTCCCCGATGACCAGAAAAAGGAGTTTTACGACCTGTGGAGAGAATTCGAGGACTCGGAAACCGACGACGCACGCTTTGCCGCTGTTCTTGACAGGATACAGCCCCTTCTGCTGAATTACACAAAAGGCGGCATTTCATGGATGGAGCACGATGTCCCGAAAGAAAAGGTCATTGCAAGAAACAGTGAATATTTCGGGGAATCCAAGGATATTGCCGAACTGATAGTTTCAGTGATAGAGGATGCCCGGAAAAAGGGATGGCTGAAATAGTCCTGACATTTTTCACATATTTTCGCCCGTTTCACCGTGCACTATTACCAAAGCGCTGAAAATGGTGAACAAATGATGATTTTTCTTTGTTTTTCTTGAACTTTGCCGATTCTTATGGTATATTATAATTATAAATATAATAGTATAGAAATATAAAGAAAAGGGATGGTAACAATGTTCAAAAACAAACAAAACGATACAAATGCTGCCAATTCCGCTGTAAACAGCAGTACGGCAGAGAAAAAAGGATTCTTTGAAAGGCGTAAGGAGAATTCCACAAAATATAAACATTTAAACAAATGGCTCATGATAATCTTCCCCACATTCATCTGCTGTATGGCTGAGATAAATCAAGCCAAATATGTTATTCCGTTTTTCAAATTCTGCGCCGAGCGCCCCACCGTGCTGCTCTTTGATATCCTCATATCCGCAGTAATGTTCATCTTCCTTACTGCGATATTCCGCAAGGGCTGGGTATCTATGGCTGTTCAGAGCTTCGTCTACATGGCTCTCAGCACTACGGAGCTTTTCAAGTTCGGCACCAATGGCAACCACCTGATACTCTCGGATATGAAGCTGTTCAAAAGCGTCAAAAGTCTCACATCCTTTGCCTATATCAAAATAACCCCGAGACTGATAATTTATTTCCTCATTGTTATCGCTTTTGTGCTGCTTGCCTACTGGCTGAACCCCGTCATAAAAAAGGGCAGCGGATTCCAAAGAATAGCCGCCGCAGGTCTTTGTGCAGTACCCTCAGCCGCTCTCATTCTTCTCCCGACCTTCTATGAGCCTGTGTACGACTTGTTCAAGGTCGATACCACAAGCGCTACCAACTCTTTCCTGCTCAATGAGAAGTTCACGCAGAACCGCTTCCTTGCGTTCCTTATCGAGACAGCTTCGGAAAGCTATGCCAACCGCCTTGTTGTTCCCGAGGACTACAGCGAGGAGCGTATCGATGAGATAATGGATATCCCCGTTGATACAGCAGACAACTTCCACGGCGGCAGCAAGCCGAATGTTATCGTTATCATGAGCGAGTCGTATGCGGATTTCCGTGTGTTCGACCAGCTCGATATCGACAAGGACTGCTACAAATACTTCGACGAGGCAAGGGACGAGGGCAAAAAAATAACCGCCATCACTCCTACATACGCAAGCTGGACAGTTCGTTCGGAATTTGAGCTTCTTTTCGGTCTCCCCGTAAGAGGTCTGAATACCCCGAATATGCCCCAGAGAGAGCTTGCAGAAAGAGAACAGCCTGCACTTGCACAGTACTATAAGAGCTGGGGCTACCAGACTGTTTACGTTCACCCTTTCCAGAGCGGATTCTACAGCAGAAGCAGGATCTACGGCTATTTCGGCTTTGAGAAGATGATATTCCACGACGATCAGGATGGCACTACGGATTTCAATGTTCCTGTAAAGCACTTCGGCACTTATGTTGACGATTCGACCGTTTTCGACCAGATAATATATGAGCTGAAAAATTCCGAAAAGCCTGTATATCTGCACACCACTACCATGCAGAACCACCAGCCCTATAATCAGGGCGACGACCCGACAGACGAGTTCCACAACTACCTGACATGGGTACAGCACTCCAACGAGGGACTTGAAGTTTTCCTCAACGAGCTGAACGACCTCGACGAGCCTACACTGGTATTCTTCGTGGGCGACCACTTCCCGTCGCTGAGAGGTGAAACAAGCGTGTACAACCAGCTCGGTCTCACAGGCAAAAACTGCACTCCACTCTACCAGCAGCACGGCTTCTTCTGGAGCAACTACAACGCCGACTTTTCAGCAGTTCCCGATACGGAATTCTCATTCTTCTACGTGCCGTACATCATCCTCAACGTGATCGACGCTCCAAAGGATGCATTTATCGAGAAAATGAACGGCTTCCTCGAAACCGTTCCCGTGTATTCCTCCGAGTACAACAGCACAACTCCACGCAATCAGGAGCTTGACATGATAACCATTGACCGTGTTATCGAGGATGAGTTCTCACCGTCGCCTATCCCCGAGGAACAGCTCGTAACCACCACAAAATAAGGAGTATAAAATGAAAGAAATAAACACAGGTATCATCGGAAAAGCACAGCTTAAAGTTACCGAAAAGGAGCTTGCAGTCAATGTTGGAAGCGGAAGCCTTGAAGTCTTTGCAACTCCAATAATGGTAATGCTCATGGAAAAATCAGCTTGTAACTGTGTGGCTGAGTACATGGAGAACGACGAAACAACAGTCGGCACAGAGCTGAATGTGAAGCACGTTTCCGCCTCCCCCATCGGCTCGGATATCACCGCAGAAGCCGAGCTCACCGAGATAAACGGCAGAGAATTTACATTCACCGTTAAAGCCTACGACAACGCAGGTCTGATCGGCGAGGGCACCCACAAACGCTTCCTCGTCTACGGCGAAAAATTCACCGCAAAGGCCAACGCTAAGATATGATCTTTTAAGGCTTTGGGGAGTTTGTACTGAGACTGACACTTTTTATTGGGGAAAACCCTTTTGAAAAAGGGTTCTTTCCCAAACCCCTTTCCTAAAACTTTCATTATTAAATTTT